>DASULL010000294.1:0-5061 GCA_036278215.1 Gammaproteobacteria bacterium
GGCGGAAGACGATCAGCTCGACTTCATACCAAGACGGCGTTTGCGCCAGTGCGGCGCCGCTGAGTAGCGCGGCAAGGCACAGGGCAAGCACGGACAGGTGGCGTAATCCCTTCATGATGTTGTCCTCAAGCAGCCTTGCGCTCGGCGAGGCTGTCGATCAGTTGTTCGACTTTTAACACGCGCTGGTCGGGTTCGGTCAAATCCTGCTTGAACCGTAGCTTCTGCTGGCCGTCCAGCCTGAACTCGGCCGGCTTCTGCTGAATCAGCTGTATAATCCGCAGCGGATCGATCTTCGGCTGTTCGGAAAATACCAGCACGCCGCCGGCAGGTCCGGCTTCGACCTTGGTGACGCCCAAAGTCTGCGCTTTCAGGCGCAGCTCCGCCAGCCGGAACAGGTTTTTCGTCTGCGGTGGCAGCAAGCCGAAGCGATCGATCATCTCTATCTGCAATTCTTGCAGCGCATCGGCGTCGCGGGCGTTGGCGATGCGTTTGTACATAACCAGCCGGGTGTGAACATCCGGCAGATAGTCGTCCGGGAGCAAGGCGGGGATACGCAGGTCGACTTCGGTGCCGCGCTGCAGCGGCTCCAGCAGGGCCGGCTCCTTGCCGGCCTTGAGCGCCTTGACCGCGCGCTCCAGTAGCTCGCTGTACATGGTGAAGCCGATTTCCTGGATCTGGCCGCTCTGGCCCTCGCCCAGCAGCTCGCCGGCGCCGCGGATCTCGAGATCGTGCGAGGCCAGGGCGAAGCCGACCCCCAGCTCTTCCAGCGCCGCCACCGCTTCCAGCCGCTTGGCGGCTTCGGCGGTAACGAGATCCTTGGGCGGCGCCAGCAGATAGGCATAGGCACGCCGATGCGAACGGCCGACCCGGCCGCGGAGCTGGTGCAGCTGAGCGAGCCCGAGCCGGTCGGCGCGGTTGATGATGATGGTGTTGGCGCTGGGGACGTCTATGCCGCTTTCGATGATGGTGGTGCAGACCAGGAGGTTGAAGCGCTGGTGATAGAAGTCGAGCATCACCCGCTCCAGGTCACGCTCGCGCATCTGGCCATGGGCGACTCGAACCCGCGCTTCCGGCAGCAGCGCCTCCAGCTCGCGGGCTGTCTTATCGATGGTTTCGACTTCGTTGTGCAGGAAATACACCTGGCCGCCGCGCTTGAGTTCGCGCTGGCAGGCTTCCTGGATCAGCCCGTCGTTCCACTCCGAGACGAAGGTCGACACCGCCAGCCGGCGCTGCGGCGGAGTGGCGATCACCGACAGGTCGCGCATGCCGGCCAGCGCCATATTGAGCGTGCGCGGGATCGGCGTGGCGGTAAGGGTGAGTACGTCGACATTGGCGCGCAGGCGCTTCAGCTGCTCCTTCTGGCGGACGCCGAAGCGGTGCTCTTCGTCGATGATCAGCAGCCCCAGGTCCTTGAAGCGGACGCTGTCCTGCAGCAGCTTGTGGGTGCCGATGACGATATCGACCTTGCCCTCGGCCAGGTCGGCGAGCACGCCTGCCTGCTCTTTGCCGGAGCTGAACCGCGACAGCGCTTCGATGCGGACCGGCCAGTGGGCGAAGCGGTCGCGGAAATTCTGGAAATGCTGTTGAGCGAGCAGGGTGGTGGGCACCATGACCGCCACTTGGCGGCCGCCGGCCACACCCATGAAGGCGGCTCGCATGGCGACTTCGGTCTTGCCGAAGCCGACGTCGCCGCAGACCACCCGGTCCATCGGTCGCGGTGAGCGCATGTCGTTCAGCACCGATTCGATGGCGGCTTCCTGATCGGGAGTTTCCTCGAACGGGAAGGCATCGGCGAAAGCATGGTAGTCGGCATCGCCGATGCGGTACGGCTCGCGGCTGGAGGCTTCGCGGCGGGCGTAGATGTCGAGCAGTTCGGCGGCGACGTCGCGCGCCTTCTCGGCGGCCTTGCGCCGCGCCTTGTCCCATTGATCCGAGCCGAGCCGGTGCAACGGCGCGTTGTCGCCATCAGCGCCGGTGTAGCGCGAGATCAGGTGCAGCGACGAGACCGGTACGTATAGCTTGGCTTCGTCGGCATATTCCAAAGTCAGGAATTCCTGCTGGAAGCCTTCCAGCTCCAGGGTCTGCAGGCCACGGTAGCGGCCGACGCCATGCTCTTCATGCACCACCGGCGCGCCGGGGGAAAGATCGGTGAGGTCGCGGATGATGGCATCCGGATCGCGCGGCCCGGCTGTGCGCCGCCGGCGCCGCTGCTGCGCCCGCTCGCCGTAAAGCTCGGCTTCCGGAATCAGGGCAAGCTGCAGTTCGGTGAGTACCGCGCCATGATCGAGCGCACCGATCGCCAGGCCCAGCTTGGCATCGCCCTGCAGAAACGCGGCCCAGCCGTCAACCGCGGCAGTTTCAATCTCACGCCGCCGCAGCCGCTCCAGCAGTGCCTCGCGCCGGCCCTCGGTTTCGGCGATCAGCAGGGCGCGGCCCGGAAAGCCGGTAAGAAAGGCTTCCAGCCGGGCGCTTTGCGGGTCGGCCAGCGGGTTCAGGCTGACGTCGGGCAGCGGTTCGACTGCGTAGGCGAGGTCGCGGCCACCGGGAGCGCCGTCCAGAGCGGCGCTGAAGCAGACTGTTTGCGGTAGCCGGTTGAGCTGCTCACGCATTGCCTCCGGGCGCAGAAACAGGCGCTCCGGCGGCAGCAGCGGCCGTTCGATGTCGTGGCGGCGCTGCTCGTAGCGGGTCTCGACCTGCTCCCACACCCGCTCGCTGGCCTGGTTGAGATCGCCCAGGCGGATCACCAGCGCATCGTCAGGCAGATAGTCGAACAGGGTGGCCGTCTGTTCGAAGAACAGCGGCAGATAGTATTCGATGCCGTTCGGCAGGTTGCCGGCGCTGACCTCGCGGTAGATCAGGCTGCGGCTGGGGTCGCCCTCGAAGGTGGCGCGGTAGGCCTTGCGGAAGCGGGTGATGTCGTCTTCCGTGGTGGGGAACTCACGCGCCGGCAGCAGCTCGATGCGCTCCACCTTTTCTATCGTGCGCTGGGTTTCCGGATCGAAGGTGCGGATGGAATCGACTTCGTCGTCGAACAGATCGATCCGGTACGGCGTCCGGCTGCCCATGGGGAAGAGATCGATCAGCGAGCCGCGCACGGCGAATTCGCCGCGCTCCAGCACTTCGGAGACGCAGCGATAGCCGGCTCGATCCAGCCGGGTGCGCATGCCGTCGAGGTCGAAGCTGTCGCCCACCGCCAGCAGCAGGCTGTGGCCGCCCAGGTGTTCGACCGGCGCCAACCGCTGCATCAGGGTCGCCACCGGCACGATCAAAATGCCGCGCCGAGTCTGCGGCAGCCGATAGAGGCTGGCAATGCGCTCGGAAACGATGTCTTGGTGCGGCGAGAACACGTCGTAGGGCAGGGTTTCCCAGTCCGGCAGGGTCATCGCCGGCAGCTCGCCGGCGATGAAAAAGCGCAGCTCTCGCTGCAGCTGCTGCGCTGAATGGGTGCTGTCGGTGACGGCGACGATCAGTCCATCATGCCGCTCGGCCGCTTGGGCGATGGCGAGTGCGCCGGCGGCGCCGGTCAGTCCATGCCAGTGCAGCCGTTCGCCCGGTTTGCGCGGCAGGACCGGTTCCAGGGGAGAAATGGCGGTGCGGGTGGCGCTGCTCAAAACGTTGCTTTACTCACTGACGGTACGGGCGGCGAATGCTTCGGCGCGGGCGCGACGGTGCTCGTAGGCTTCACGGGCGATGGCGACGTCGTCCAGGAACCAGGGCAGCTCTTCCAGGCGCAGAGCCTGCGGGCCGTCCACCAGAGCCTTGGCCGGGTTCGGGTGGAAATCGACCAGCACCATGTTGGCGCCGGCGATCACGCCCTGGGCGGTTACATGCATCATGTCGAGCAGCTTGTCGGGCGCGGCGGCCCGGCTGCCGACCGAGTGCGACGGGTCGATGCAGACCGGCATACGGGTCAGCCGTTTCACCGCCGGCACCTGGGCAAAGTCGACGAAGTTACGGTGCGGGTCGCCCATGTTGGTTTTCATGCCACGCAGGCAGAAGACGATGTTGCTGTTGCCTTCGCTGGCCAGATATTCGGCGGCGTTGATGGATTCTTCCAGAGTGATGCCGAAGCCGCGCTTCAGCAGGATAGGGAAATCCGTCTGCCGGCCGACCTGTTTCAACAGCTCGAAGTTCTGGGTATTGCGGGTGCCGATCTGCAGCATGACGCCGGTGGGATAGCCGGTCGCTTCCAGGGATTCGCGAATCTCGTCGATCTGGCCCTCGTGGGTGATCTCCATGGCGATCACCCGAATGTCGTACTTGCCGGCCAGCTCGAACACCCAGGGCAGGCAGCTCTTGCCGTGGCCTTGGAAGGCGTAGGGGCTGGTTCGCGGTTTGTAGGCGCCCATGCGGGTGCAGGTCTGGCCGTGGGCCTTGAGCGCTCGCATCATCTGCTCGACATGCTCCGGCGTATCGACCGCGCACAGCCCAGCGAAGACGTTGAGATTGTCCTGGCTGAAATCGATGCCGTTATAGCTGAAGGCGAAGCCGTTCTGGTCGCCGCGGTGGCGGCCGATGATGCGATAATCGTCGGAGATCCGCACCACCCGCTCGACGCAGGGCAGCTGCTCCATCTCCTCGATCTGCAGCTGCTTGGTATCGCCGAGCAGATAGATCTCGGTCAAGGTCTGCTGCGCACCGCGCACCTGATGCACCCGCGTGCTGATGCCCGGCAGCTTGTCGAGATGGCTCAACAGCGAGCGGTAGGCTTCGCTTTCAAGTGAGGTATCGGAGCTAAGAATCAGGATCATCGGCGCTATCCGGTGGCGAAAAACACAACAGTGTACGCGCTAGTCGAGAAAAGATTCACCACAGAGGGGGAGAGGAGAAGGGGCCCTAGGCTCCTGTAGGAGGGGCGCCTAACTCGCTACGCTCGCCCTACGGGCCGACCTGCAGCCGGGACGAAGCGGCGCTTCGTTTCAGGCCCGATGGAGTTCGCCTGCCGCTGCAGGCGCTCGCGGCTGAAGCCGTTCCTACATCAAGAGGCCCTGCTTTTCCTCTGTGCCCTCTGTGTCTCTGTGGTGAATATGCTTCAGTCCCGATACAGCCGCAGCAGGTCCT
>DASULL010000295.1:0-3279 GCA_036278215.1 Gammaproteobacteria bacterium
GCATCGCCGATGGCGACGCGATAGCTGCGGAGAAAGCTGTCGCGGGCGATGGCTTCCCATTCGGCAAGCAAAGGAACGCAGGTTTCGCGGGCGGCCGGGCGTTCGGTGGTGGCCTTTTTCAGGGCGGCGTTGGCGGCGTAGTTGTAGGAGCGCAGGATGCCGGCGATATCGCGCAAGATCGACCCCTTGGCCCGACGCTCGTCTATGGGGCGGGCCGGCTCGCCTTCGAAGTCGACGATAATGAAATCGTTCTCCACCAATAACACCTGGCCCAGGTGCAAGTCGCCGTGGTAGCGGGTTTTGACGAAGCTTGGCTCGTCGGTACGGGCGGCCTCAATGCGGGCCAGCAGCGAAGAACGTAGCCGGATCAGGCTAGCGGCGTTGGCTCGTACGTGTTCCGGCAGCTGATCGCTACGCTGCTCTAGCAGGCCCAGCGTGGCCTCTGCTTCCTGAGAAATCCGCTCGAGCCACTGCCCCAGCCCATCGGCCGTCATCGGCTCTGGATCGAAGTCAGGATTGCCGGTGACGGTAGCCAGAGCCTGGTGCAACTCACCAACCCGGCGGCCCAACATCTCGGCAAGGAAGATATAAGCGGCGTGGGGAGCTGGCTCCTCTTGCGGCGGCTCGACCGGAGCAGCCGCGCCCTGCGTCTGGACGCCGGTGAGAAGGCGCTCCAGATAATCGAGCGTGGCATGCCAGCCATCGCCCTGGTTTTCGACGTAACCCTGCAGCAGAGCGAGGGTTATGACGGTGCCGTCATTGCCTAAGTACTCAATACCGCCGGCAACCGGGATGACATGGCTGAACGGCACCGTCTCGGTCAGAAAAAGCCCCATTTCCAGCTCGGGATTTATGCCTTCCTGCAGCCGCCGGTACATTTTCAGGAACAGGCGATCGCCGAAGAAAACACAGGTATTGCTCTGCTCCATCGTCGGATGATGGACGGGCTCCTCCTCGACTCCGGCGGCAAGACGACCATAGGCACTGGTGCGAAAGAACCGCAGCCTGCCATCACCGAACTCGACCTCCCTGCCCGCACCTATAGCGGCAACCAACGCTTGGCAGAACTCTTCGCTACCGAGCGCGCTGTACAGAATCCCTACCTGAGCGCGTTGCCGCACCCGCGCCAGCGCCCAAGGCAAGAGCGCGCGCGTACGCGCCTCTTCGCCGTTTTTCTCCCAGGCAATACCGAGTGGCAGCAGATAGGTCTGCAGTTGTTCGCCGGCGGGTTTGACGTCGACGAAAGTGAACAGCCAGTTGCCGGCAGTAGTCATCCAGCCGCCCTCGCTGCGCAGCCTGACCTGCTCGATCGGTTTGCCCTTGCCGGCGTACCAGCGCTTGCTCTCGATGTAGGGAACCAGAGCGTCGCGCTGCAGCTGCTCGCGGGTACGCGCAGCCATCAGCCGGCGGACTTCGCTGACATGCCCGGGCAGCTCGCCGAAGGTATGCCAGCCCTCCAGCAGCACCAGCATGGGCAGTTCCGGCGGCGGCAGGTATTCCTGATGCCAGTTGGGAACGTCGGCGTCGGTGCTAAGACGGAAGGCATAAAAACCGTAAGGGTGCAGGGTCAGCAGATAAGGCAGCTCGCCGATCGGTGGGAACACGGTCCGCGCCAGCAGCTCGACCGGCAGCCGGCCGCGATAGGCCGAGAGATCGAGCTCGACCGGCTGGGGGGTGTGCGAGAGGTTGGCGACGCAGAGGATCTGTTCGCCGTTGTAGTTGCGTACGTAGGCGAGGATTTTACGATTGCCCGGCTCGAGGAACTCCAGCATGCCGCGGCCGAAAGCCTGATACGACTTGCGCGCGGCGATCACCCGCCTAGTCCAGTGCAGCAGGCTGGAAGAGCTGCGGGTCTGGGCCTCGACGTTGACTGCCTCAAAGCCGTACACCGGATCCATGATGGCCGGCAAATACAGCCGCTGCGGATCGGCGCGGGAGAAGCCGGCGTTGCGGTCCGGGCTCCATTGCATGGGGGTGCGCACGCCATTGCGGTCGCCGAGGTAGATGTTGTCGCCCATGCCGATTTCGTCGCCGTAATAGAGGATGGGCGAGCCGGGCATGGTCATCAGTATGGAGGTCATCAGCTCGATCTTGGCGCGGTTGTTGTCCATCAGCGGCGCCAGCCGACGGCGGATACCGACGTTCACCCGCATGCGCGGCTCGGCAGCGTACATGCTGTACATGTAGTCGCGCTCGCGGTCGGTAACCATCTCTAGCGTCAGTTCGTCGTGGTTACGCAGGAAGATCGCCCACTGGCAGTTGTCCGGAATGTCGGGCGTCTGCCGCATGATCTCGACGATGGGATGGCGGTCTTCCAGGGCGATGGCCATGTACATGCGCGGCATCAGCGGGAAGTGATAGGCCATGTGGCACTCGTCGCCGTCGCCGAAGTATTCGCGCACGTCTTCTGGCCATTGGTTGGCTTCGGCCAGGAACACCCGGTTTTTATAGTGGGCATCCACCACCGCCCGCATCTGCTTCAGCACCTCATGGGTTTCCGGCAGGTTTTCGTTGTTGGTGCCTTCACGCACGCAGAGATACGGAATCGCATCCAGCCGCATGCCGTCGATGCCCAGATCGAACCAGTAGCGCATCACCCGGATGACCGCCCGCACCACCTCCGGGTTGTTGTGGTTGAGATCGGGCTGGTGCGAGAAGAACCGGTGCCAGTAATACTGGCCGGCGGTATCGTCCCAGGCCCAGTTGGAGCGCTCGGTATCGGTGAAGATGATCCGGGTTTCCGGGAACTTCAGCGCCGAGTCGCTCCAGACGTAGAAATTGCGCTTGCGCGAGCCCTTGGGGGCACGGCGGGCGGCCTGAAACCACGGGTGCTGATCGGAGGTGTGGTTGATGACCAGCTCGGTGATGACCCGGATGCCGCGACGGTGCGCCTCGCGGACAAAGGTCTTGAAGTCGGCGCGGGTGCCGTATTCGGCGGCGACATTGCGATAGTCGGAGATATCGTAGCCGTCGTCACGCATCGGCGAAGGGTAGAACGGCAGCAGCCAGATGGTATTGACGCCCAGGTCCTGGATGTAATCGAGCTTGCTGGTCAGGCCTTTGAAATCGCCGATGCCGTCGGCGTTGCTGTCGTAGAAGGCCTTGACGTGGGTCTGGTAGATGATGGCGTCTTTGTACCAGAGCGGATCATCATCCAGGAAGTGGTTGTTTTCTCCGGCCATTGTCTCTGCTCCTTGCACCAACTCCCGCATCCCTACGACTACAGCAAGCTTGATCTGACGGCGTACGCCCTACCCTCTCTTCTCGTCTTTCTCCCCC
>DASULL010000296.1:0-13981 GCA_036278215.1 Gammaproteobacteria bacterium
GTTCCGGCTGGCTGCAGCGGGAGCGGGCGCTGGACGTGCAGACGCAGATCGCTGCCTCCCGCGGGCATGAGATCGTCCGCGGCAAGGTGTTTCCGACGCTGGGGAACCAACTGGTCTGGCGGTCGCTGTATCGGGCCGGCGATACTTTTTACGTCGATCGTATCCGGGTGCCTTGGGCCGGTACGCCGCACTGGACGCCGGGCAGTTCGGTGCCGCACCTGTCCGAGGCCGATCTCCCGCCGCAGGCGCAGGCGGATGCTCGGGTTGTCCGAGACTTCCGCCGTTTCAGCTGGTTCTCCGACGGCTGGACGGCGCGCACCCCGGCCGATCCGGCAGTCATCGGCGACGTCCGCTATTCCCTGCGCACCGACGCGTTCGAGCCGGTCTGGGGCGTGCGTTTCCACCCCGGCAGCCAGCAGACCACTGAATGGGTCGATCGTACCGGCCAGCGCGAACTCTCGCTGGCCGTGATCTGGTCGGAGATCAACGGCAGCCATCCCGATTACCAGCCGCTGCGGCTGTCGTCGGGCAAGGCGGAAGCTGATCGCTGAGGGGGGGCTGCGGAATGCGCCGGCACGGTTGACAGACGGGCCGTGTCATACGACAATCTGCGCCCTGCCTACCTCAATGGCTACGTAGCTCAGCTGGTTAGAGCACAGCACTCATAATGCTGGGGTCGGTGGTTCGAATCCACCCGTAGCCACCATTTCTTTTATTCGGTTTACACCATTCGTAGCGCACTTCCCGCTCGATCGGGTGCCGGTCTCCTGCTGGACGATCTTCAGCTCATAGCTAGGCCTTCACCCATGTCGAAGTAGTGCGTCAGCGTAGAGCAGTATCTGGAGTCACCGCGTGCCGTTTCTCGACGATCTCGTGCAGGCGGCTAGCTGGCACCTGTAGAGTCAACGTCAGCGCATTCACGTCCATGCTCAGCGGTGTGTCTCCGTCCAGCGCTATACGCCGAACAGAGGGTGGCGCAGCTGCAATTAGCTTCGCGCCTCGGCAACGGACGCGCCCACATCGATGCCATGGCGCACGGCAATCGCCATTGTAGGGCGAATTTGACGAAGCAGTAATCCGCCGGATGCGCTTCAGACCTCAGCTTGCCGATACGGTAGCGCAGCCTTGGTATGCCGTGGGGGAGGAACATTCGGCGGACTACGCTGCGCTATTGACGGCCTGCGTGAGTTGGCGGTTCCGCGAATCTCAGCCTACTGGTTTGATCAAGCCGCGCAGCCAGAAGCGTGGTTGAAAGGTGTTCGCTCCCACGCATGTTTCGTCCCAGCCGCCCTGGACGATGGCCACGGCTCAGGCGAGAAGTACTCCTCGATAAGACCAGCAGCACCGATCAATTGGCGGTGAGACCAACCAAGCCGTTGGCATGAGCAAGTTTCAGTAGAGATCTGCCTGCTGGCCCAGTGAATCGGCAGTACCGCCAACGGCAGCTAGTGGTAATGGTTGAAGGCGTGGGTGTTTTGTAAGCCGAAGAAACAGATCGCGGACTTGTGTGTATCGCCACCGAGCAGAAACCCTACGGCAAGGGCGGGATAGGCGCCTGTCATGTACAACAGAGAGGCTATCAGAACCAAGATCGGCAGCAGCCGCTGGTATAGTTGAGCCAATGTGCCCGCAGCAGTCCGCCCAGAGCGATGCTGAGTACCAGCAGCAAGCTGAATAGCCCGACGTCCAGCAGGCCCTTGTCGAGGCGAGCGCTTGGAATGGCGGAGGCAGCGCCAAGCAGGAACACCGGAGCAAGACTGGGTTCGGCTATTGCCGATAACTGGCGTAGAAATAGAGCTCCCAATCGGCAGGAAGCAGCTAGAGGTTGGGGATGACCGCAATGATCATCGCCGCCAGCCAGAAGCCAAGCTAGTGTGCATCTACCGCGCTGGTCAGCGAGCCGAGTATGGGCAATGGTCGGTGTGCGCTGGATGTGCTTATGAGTCGTGCCTTTATCAAGCGCAGGAACAGCGGCGCCATGAAGAAAGGGCCCTTACGGGCCCTTTCGAAACGGTCACTAGGGGGCTGCTGGGGCTGCTTTCTGCTCGCACCTGCCGCTAACAAGGCCTGGGTCGACGTCGGTGGTGCACGACCAGACAAAGTTGCTACCGCCCGCCGGCTTGGCATAGGTCAGAGTCACTGTTTTACCAGTAAGATCGGGGCTGGCGCTGGTTTGAACCCCATCGATGGCGGCGCCGAACTCATAGGTGAGCTCTACCGTGGTCGCATCCGCATCAGCCGGATCAACAGTGATGGTGACATCATTGATGCCACCGTATTCGCCAAGAATCCGGACGCCAAGCTCGGAATTGAGGGTAAGGTGGTCGGTTACATTGTCCTCGAGCCAAGTAATGCCGCGCGACAGCAGCGACTCTTCCACCGGCGTACGGGCGCCGCCCAGCAGCATCGGCGCTTCGGAGTACTGCGCACGGGCAACGTAGCTCTGGTACTGCGGAATGGCGATGGCCGCCAGGATACCGATGATCGCGACCACGATCATCAGCTCGATCAGCGTAAAACCCTGTTGGGCTTTCTTCATATTCATACCCTTTATCTCCATGCGCGCCTAGTTGTTACTTTTGGTGCGCTAGCTGTTATTGCTCTGGGCTCGGCGGCCGGTTAGGGCTCGCCTCGCAGCTCATATAAGCAGGAGGTGTGCCAACTCGAGTGGGTTTTGTCGCTGCCGTTGCCGGCCCTTGTGCTGCTGTGGCTTTGGCTGGTCCTGTCGCAATTCGACGACAGGGTTGGTTGTTGGATTGGAGTGACGCGTTGTGTCACCCCTTGCGGCGGCGGGTGACGCAAAGCGTCAGTCGGTGAGGATTGAGGCGATGCAGTTTGGAGGGTAGTGCTGGCGAGGTGTGGGACATCATGGTGCCAGTAGCCCGGGTGGCGTTGCCGGGAAATGTAGCGTGCGGCGCATTTGCAGTGACGGCCGCTTTGGTAGCTTCTATGGTTTTTATTGCTGGCGGCAGGCTTGCTGCCAGTAGCAAGCTAATGCGCCCTACAGGGGGAGCGTGCCAGCCGCCGGCAGGAAGCCTAAAAACGTTTTCTCCGTGCTCTCTGTGCCTCTGTGGCGAGCTCTTCTACTCCATGCCGAGCTTCTTCAGCTTGTAGCGCAGCGCCCGAAAGCTGATGCCGAGCAGTTTTGCCGCGGCCGTCTTGTTGTAGCGGGTCTGCTGCAAGGCTTTTTCGATCATGTCGCGCTCGACATCGCCCAGATAGTCGTCGAGAGCAAATTCGTCGGTAGGTTCGGCGTCGGGCGCATCTGGCAGGAGCTCCGCAGCCGGTAGGTGCAGGTCGGCCTCGCGGACGGTGGTGCCGTCGCAGAGAGTGAGGGCGCGTTCCAGGATGTTTTCCAGCTCGCGGACGTTGCCAGGGAAGTCGTAGCTCTGCAGAGCGCGCAGCGCATCGGCGCCGAGACGCGGGCGCTCGCTGGCTGGCAGTTCGCCGGTCAGCCGGTCGAAGACATGCTCGGCCAGTGCGGGGATGTCTTCGCGGCGCTCGCGCAGCGGCGGCACGCGCAGTTGAATAACGTTGATGCGGTAGTAGAGGTCCTGGCGGAATTTGCCCGCCTCGACCAGAGCGGCCAAGTCCTTGTGGGTGGCACTGAGGATGCGTACGTCCACAGGCACTTCGTGCTGCGCGCCCACGGCGCGTATGGCTTTTTCTTGGATGGCGCGCAGCAGTTTCACCTGCATGTGCAGCGGCAGCTCGGCCACCTCGTCGAGGAACAGGGTGCCGCCGTCGGCGGCCTGGAACAGGCCCTGTTTATCGGTGGTGGCGCCGGTGAAGCTGCCTTTCTTGTGGCCGAAGAATTCGCTTTCCATCAGCTCGGAGGGGATGGCGCCGCAGTTGACCGGCACGAAGGGCTGCTCGCGGCGCGGGCCTTTCTCGTGGATCAGGCGGGCGACCAGTTCCTTGCCGGTACCGGATTCGCCGGCGATGTAAACCGGTGCCTGGCTGCGGGACAGCTTGACGATCATGGAGCGGATGCGCTGCATCGGCTCGGAGTCGCCGAGCAGGGTCTTGCGCGAGCGGCGGTCTTCGACCGGGTTGCGGTTGAGTTCCAGCGCGGCGTTGATCAGTTTGCGCAGGATCTCGAGATTAACCGGCTTGGAAACGAAGTCGAAGGCGCCGGCTTTGAGCGCGCGGACAGCGGCCTCCATGCTGCCGTGGGCGGTAAAGACAGCAACCGGCAGGTCCGGGTAGGCGTCGCGGATGTGCTCGACCAGATCGATGCCGTTGCCATCCGGCAGGCGCATGTCGGTCAGACAGAGCTGATATTCGCCCCGGCCCAGCAGGGTACGGCCTTCGGTGAGATTGGCGGCCGCCGTGGAGGTCACTTGCATGCGCTCGAGCGTGAGCTGGACCAGTTCGCGGATATCGGGTTCGTCTTCGACGATCAGCACGTGCGGCTGCGTCATTCCTTATTCGTCCTCGTTATTATCGTTGCTAGCCTGGATGCGGAAGCAGGCCCCCACCTGCTGCGGGATTAACATGAGCCGGGCGCCGTTACTCTCGCATAGCTCCTGGCAGAGATACAGGCCGAGGCCGGTGCCGCTGCTGGCGGTGGTGAAGAACGGCTCGAACAGGTGCGGTACGGCGTCGGCCGCTATGCCTTTGCCATTGTCGGCGACTTCGACGACAACCTGATCGTCGGCCCGATAGGCACGCAGCGTTACGGTGAGCGGCACGTCCGCCCGGCTGCCATGGCTGATGGCATTCTGGCATAGATTGGTGAGGATCTGGCGCAGGTGATCGACGTCGAAGTCGACCGCCAGATCCGGCGGCGCGATACGGATAACCAGCTGATAGTCGGCGTGCGGATGCTGTTCGTACAGCTCGGTTTTGAGCTGAGCAAGAAAACCGGACAGCTGAAAGCGCTCGCGTTGCGCAGGGTGCCGGCGAGACATTTGCAGCACGCTCTGTACCAGCGTGTTCAGGCGCGCACTCTGGTTGAGGATGATGGCGAGCAGACGTTTATCGCCGTCGACCAGGCCGGGACTCTCTTCCAGCAGCTGCGCGGCGTGAGTGATGGCGCTGAGCGGGTTGCGGATTTCGTGGGCGATGTTGGCGCTGAGCTGTCCCAGCGAGGCGAGCTTGGCCTGCTGTACGGCGGCGCGGGTCTCCACCGTATTCTCCAGGAACATCAGCGTGCCTTGGCTGCCGCGCTCGCCGAGCGGATGGAAGCGCATGACGACCTCCGGCCCTTGCGGCAGCAAGGGCTGCGGCGGAATGGTTTGGCCCTCCCGCCACTGGCTAAGGCACGCTGCCAAATTTGGCGACAGATCGCGCAGCGCGATATTGCGCACATGCTCCGGGCGGCCGAGCAGGGTCCAGGACGCCTTGTTCAGGAGCCGGACCTGTTTATTGGTATCGACTACCACCACGCCCGATTGCAATTGCTGCACGATGAAACTGTTGAGGGCTTCCAGGCTGCGCAGATCATGGCCGCGCTGATCGGCCAGGGCCTGGTTGTGGTGCGCGCGACGCGACAACAGGCTGCTGAGGGCCGCGGTTATAAAGATCGTCATGCCCAGCAGAGCGATCTGGGTGTAGCCGACGCCCGGTTTGCCGGTCTGCAGGTGACCGATCACTTGCAGCAGCAAGAGCAGGATGCTGGCAAGCGCGGCGAAAAACAGTGCGCTGCGCATATTCATCAGCATGCTCAGGCCGGCGATGGCGACCACCATCAGCATGCCGAGGCCGCTGTCGAGGCTGCCGGCGGCAAAGATCAGCAGGGCGATAGCGCAGACGTCGATGAGGGCCTGACCGTACACCTGCCAGCTGAAGCCGAGCCGCTTCTGGAAGGTCAAGGTGTAGGCGAGCAGGCTCAGCGTCAGATAGGCGAGCGTGACGTCGAAAAACAGCGCGGCCCGGATTTCCGCCTTCATCCAGGCCATGTTTTGGGCGCCGAGGAAGGCGAGTGCGATCGCGGCGACGATCACCACGCGATAGATGCTCAGAATCCGCAGCGGTCGCCAGGTGTAAGCGTCGGGATTGGCGAGTTCGGCGAGTTCGCGAGTGGTGCTGGACATGAGGCCGGTCAGCGATGCTTTTCGCAGTACCAGCGGCCGCCGCGTGGGGTGGCGTTGGCCGGCGGTAGGTAAAGATCGCACTGAGCGCAACGGACCATGACGGTTTCGCTGCCGCTGCCGCTGCCGCTGCCGCTGCTGTCGCGCCTCTGCCGTGGCGGCGCGACCTGACGGCGGTAGTACCAGATCGCAGCGATGACGATGACAAGGATGATCAGTAGTTTACTCATGGTGGGAAGTTTCGGCGGAACGGGGCGGCTGCGCAAGCGTCGGCGAGCGAGTAGTTAATGCGGCCGCCGATTGCGGGCTTTTGGGAGTGAAGGGTGGATTGGCGCAGCGACAAGTTTTTGCCTTGTCTGGGGGTTTCGTAGAGAATTAGCGCTTCCCGAATTTTGGCGCGACATTGGAGCCGGTGTATGAATCTGCACGAGTACCAGTCCAAGCAGCTGTTTGCCGAATACGGCATCCCCATTCCGCGCAGCATGGTGGCGCGCACCGCCGAAGAGGCGAAGCAGGGGGCGGGGCAGCTTGGCGGCAGCGTTTGGGTGGTCAAGGCGCAAGTGCACGCGGGTGGCCGCGGGCTTGGCGGCGGCGTTAAGGTCGTCAAGAGCCTCGATGATGTTGCAGCGACGGCCAAGGCGCTGCTCGGCCAGCGGCTGGTAACGCCGCAGACTGACGAGAAAGGCCTGCCGATCAACTCGGTGATGGTGGAGCAGGGCCTGGATATTGCTCGCGAGCTGTATCTGGGCGCATTGGTCGATCGCGCTTCCAAGCGCATTATCTTCATGGCGTCCGCCGCCGGCGGCATGGACATCGAAGAAGTGGCGGCGACCACGCCGGAAAAGATTCTGACCACGACCGTCTGCCCGGTTGCCGGTCTGCAGCCGTATCAGGGCCGCGAGCTGGCCTTTGGGCTGGGGCTGGAAGGCAAGCAGGTCGGCCAGCTGGTGAAGATCATGCAGGCTCTGTACGACCTATTCCTGGACAAGGACCTGTCGCTGATCGAGATCAACCCGCTGATCGTGACCGGCGACGGCGATCTGCTGGCGCTGGATGCCAAGCTCAACATCGATCAGAACGCCATCGATGTCGGCCGTCAGCCGGAAATTGCGGCTATGCGCGATACCAGCCAGGAAGATGAGGCCGAGGTCAAGGCCACCGAGCACAACCTCAACTACATCACCCTGGACGGTAACATCGGCTGCATGGTCAACGGCGCTGGTCTGGCGATGGCGACCATGGACGTGATCAAGCTGCACGGCGGCGATCCGGCCAACTTCCTCGACGTGGGTGGCGGCGCTACCAAGGAGCGCGTCACCGCAGCCTTCAAGCTGATTCTCTCCAGCCCCAAGGTCGAAGGCATTCTGGTCAATATCTTCGGCGGTATCGTCCGCTGCGACATGATCGCCGAGGGCATCATCGCGGCAGTGAAGGACGTGGGTGTGAAGGTGCCGGTCGTGGTGCGCCTTGAGGGCACCAACGTGGATCAGGGCAAGGAGCTGCTGGCTGGCAGCGGACTCAACCTGATCCCTGCCGACAACCTGACGGACGCGGCCAAGAAAGTCGTAGCCGCAGTCAACAAGTAAGCGCCGAGCGAGGAATCGACATGAGCATTCTGGTCGACAAAAACACCAAGGTGATTTGCCAGGGATTCACCGGCAAACAGGGCACCTTCCACTCTGAACAGGCGCTGGCTTATGGCACCAAGCTGGTCGGCGGCGTAACGCCGGGCCGCGGTGGCGAAGAGCATCTGGATCTGCCGGTTTTCAATACTGCGCGCGACGCCGTTGAGGCGACCGGTGCCACTGCCAGCATGATCTATGTGCCGGCGGCGTTCGCTGCCGACGCGATCCTGGAGGCGGCGGCTGCCGGCATCAAGGTCATCGCCTGCATCACCGAAGGCATTCCAGTACTGGACATGCTGAAGGTCAAGGCTGCGCTGAAGGATTACGATGGCGTGCGCCTGATCGGCCCCAACTGCCCGGGCATCATCACGCCGGGCGAGTGCAAGATCGGCATCATGCCGGGCCATATCCACCTGCCCGGCTCCATCGGCATCGTTTCCCGCTCCGGCACCCTGACCTACGAAGCGGTCAAGCAGACCACCGATATTGGTCTTGGTCAGAGCACCTGCGTCGGTATCGGCGGCGACCCGATTCACGGTATGTCGTTCATCGACTGCCTTGAGTTGTTCGAAGCCGACCGCCAGACCAAGGGTATCGTCATGGTCGGTGAGATCGGCGGCAGCGCCGAGGAAGAGGCAGCTGAGTACATCAAGGCTCACGTTCGCAAGCCAGTGGTGGCCTACATCGCAGGTGTAACGGCGCCTCCGGGCAAACGCATGGGCCACGCCGGCGCCATCATCAGCGGCGGCAAGGGCAGCGCCAAGGACAAGTTCGCTGCGCTCGAAGCCGCCGGTGTAGCAACGGTGCGTTCGCCGGCCGAAATCGGCGCACGCATGAACGAGTTCTTCTCGGGTTGAGCTAAGACACGCACCACAAAGACACGAAGAGCACAAAGATTCACAAAGCCAAGAGCTTTCCTTTGTGTTCCTTCGTGTCCTTTGTGCCTTCGTGGTGAGCTCTTGAGCCGGCGGGTGTTTGCGATGAAGAAGGTCGAAGCGATCATCAAGCCGTTCAAGCTCGATGACGTGCGCGAGGCTTTATCGGAGATCGGGATCACCGGTATGACGGTGACCGAGGTCAAAGGCTTCGGCCGCCAGAAAGGCCATACCGAGCTGTATCGCGGTGCCGAGTACGTAGTCGATTTCCTGCCCAAGATGCGGGTCGAGATCGTCGTCACCGATGCTCAAGTGGAGCGCTGCATCGAGGCGATCGTCAGCGCGGCTCGCACCGGCAAGATCGGCGACGGCAAGATCTTTGTGACCTCGGTAGAGAAGGTGATCCGCATCCGCACCGGCGAGCTGGACGAAGATGCGGTTTGAAGGGCTTACACCACAGAGACACAGAGGGCGCAGAGGAAGACGGGAGACTGACCACTAAGATAGAAAGGACAAGAAGGAGCACGAAGTAAAATTTCTTCCTTTGTATGTCCTTGTGCGCTTTGTGCCTTGGTGGTGAATATTCTTGTTCTTCTCTGTGTCTCTGTGGTGTAAGCCCTTCTTGCTACTCGGCCTGTTTCGCCAGCGGATGGTTTGGGTAGTTCTGGCGGATGATGCGCAGGACGTCCTGGCGCAGATCTGGCAGGTCGAGGTGCTGGTAGGCGTCGGCCAGTATCGTCAGTGCTGCCTCAACCGCTGGCGTCTCCTGAAAGTTCTCGATGATTCCCTTGGCCCGATTGGCGGCAGCGACATAAGCGGAGCTGCTCTGATAGTAACGAGCAACGGCGAGTTCATGGTCGGCCAGTTGGTTGCGTAAAATGACCATGCGCCTGCGGGCGTCGTCGGTATAGTCGCTGCCCGGGTAGTCGGTGGCCAAGCGCTGGAAGTCGGCAAAAGCCTGCCGGAGCGGGCGGGGGTCGCGGATAGCGCGATTCAGGTGAAAGGTGCGATTGAGGAAGTCCTGCCCGCGCTCCATGTTGGCGCTGCCGCGCATGTAGAGCGCATAGTCGACCCGGGGATGGGTCGGATTCAGGCGGATGAAGCGATCGGCTGCCGAGATCGCCGCATCCCAGTCGTCCGTCTTGAAATACAGATAAATAATATCGAGCTGTGCCTGCTGGGCGTGTTCGCCGAAAGGGTAACGGGATTGCAGGGTTTCGAAGCGCTCGATGGCCGTCTCATTGTTTTTGGCGCGCATGGCGGCACGCGCTTCCTGATAAAGTTCCGCCGCGCCGGCGTCGGGGTCGTCCGAATTGCCCAGGCTGGAGCAGCCGACGATGACTAGCAACAAGGGAAGTGCGCGCAGAAGCTTGGTAAGCGTCATGATGTCCATCCGCCAGATTACAGCGTTCATTGTAGGCAAAGGGATGGCAAGCTGATAGCCACCGATTCCTCCATTCTGATCCGGAAAGCCCGAACCGATGTCTGAACTGATACAACGCAGTGCCACTGTTCCCGCTGAAAGTGCCGGCAGCCGGCTCGATCAGGCGCTGGCGCAGCTGTTCCCGGAGTTCTCCCGCAGCCGTCTGCAGCAATGGGTGAAGGAGGGCGCGGTACTGGTGGATGGGCGGGCGCTGCGACCTAAAGACAAGCTGGTCGGCGGTGAGAAGGTGGTGGTAAACGCCGCTATCGAGGAGGCGACCGATGTGCAGCCGCAGGCAATCGCGCTCAACATCATCTACGAGGATGAGCAGATTCTGGTGCTCGACAAGCCTGCCGCCCTGGTGGTGCATCCCGGCGCGGGCAATGTCGAAGGCACTGTGCAGAACGCGCTGCTGCACCATGCCCCGGCGCTGGCCGGTGTGCCGCGCGGCGGCATAGTCCATCGGCTCGACAAGGACACCAGCGGGCTGATGGTAATCGCCAAGACCCTGCAAGCGCACACCGCACTGGTGGCGCAATTGCAGGCGCGCACGGTGCGGCGAGAGTATCTGGCGCTGGTGACCGGTACCTTTACCGCAGGCGGACGGATCGAAGCGCCGATCGGCCGCCATCCGCGCGATCGAGTGCGGATGGCGGTGGTGGAGCGTGGCCGCGAGGCCGTCAGCCACTACCGGATCGCCAAGCGCTTTCAGGCGCATACCCTGCTGCTGGTTGCCTTGGAAACAGGGCGCACGCATCAAATTCGTGTGCATATGGCCCACATTGGGCACCCGCTGGTCGGCGATCCGCTCTACGGCGGCCGCTTGCTGCTGCCAAAAGGTGCCAGCGATGCCGTGCGGGAAGGGCTGCGTGGTTTCGGCCGGCAGGCGCTGCACGCCACCCGGCTTGGCTTGAGCCATCCGTCCAGCGGTGAGGAAATGAGCTGGGAGGCGCCGCCGCCGGCCGACATGAGCGATCTGTTGGAACTCCTTGAGCGTGAGTCGCCGGAACATGAGCATACCCGCTGAACCTACCATCATCACACCCGACTGGCCGGCGCCGGCATCGGTACGGGCGGCGCAGACTACCCGGCTGGGAGGTGTCAGCCGGCCGCCGTTCGACAGCTTTAATCTGGCGCAACATACCGAAGACGTCGCTGCCGATGTCATGGAAAACCGCCGGCGTCTGCGCCAGCGCCTGGGCTTGCTGGCGGAGCCGGCCTGGCTGACGCAGGTGCATGGGGTCGATGTCGTTCCGGCTGCAGCAGGACCGGCCTGTGCCGACGCCGCCTGGACCGAGCAGCCGGGAGTGCCCTGCGTAGTGATGAGTGCCGACTGCCTGCCGGTGCTGTTCTGCGACCAGGCCGGTGAGGTAGTGGCGGCGGCGCATGCCGGCTGGCGGGGATTGGTCGGCGGCGTGCTGGAGGCGACCGTTGCCGCCATGGGGTGCCCGCCGCAGCGCTTACTGGCCTGGCTAGGGCCGGCGATTGGCCCGGAAGCGTTTGAGGTAGGTGGGGAAGTGCGCCAGCAGTTCATCGCGGCCGATCCGGCGGCGGCGGCCTGCTTTCGGCCGTCGCCCGAGGGCCGCTGGTTGGCCGATCTGTACGCGTTGGCCCGCCAGCGTCTGACGCGGGCAGGGGTCGAGGCGGTCTACGGCGGCGGCTTCTGTACCGTGCGGCAAGCCGAGCTGTTCTTCTCCTACCGCCGCGACGGCCGCACCGGCCGGATGGCAACGCTCATCTGGTTGGAGCGCTGAGAGAATCTTGTTGAGTCCCGCTCCTTGGGAAACCGGGTGGCTAGCTCCAAAAAGAGCCCGAACTGCGATCAGCCGGAAACTTGATTGGGATCTATTTCACAAAACCGTGGTCTGTTGCTATCAGTTAGCAGTCGATCGAGCCGAGTGCTAATCGCTCGACCATACGAATAGAGGAAAACCACGATGCGAATGGACAAGTTGACCACCAAGTTCCAGCTTGCGCTGGCCGATGCGCAAAGTCTGGCGGTCGGGCGCGATCATCAATTCATCGAGCCGATCCATCTGATGACCGCGCTGCTGGACCAGGAGGGGGGCACGACCCGGCAATTACTGCATCAGGCCGGTGCCAACGTGAATTATCTGCGCTCGCAGCTGGGTGAGGCGCTGGAGCGGTTGCCGACCGTGACGGGGACGCACGGCGAGGTGCACATCTCGAATGAGCTCGGCCGCCTGCTGAACATGACCGACAAGCTGGCGCAGCAGCGTAAGGACCAGTACATCTCGACCGAGCTGTTTGTGCTGGCCGCGCTGGAGAGCAAGGGCCAGATCGGTGAGCTGCTGCGTAAGGCCGGCGCGTCCAAGGAAGCTGTCAATAAAGCCATCGATGCCGTGCGCGGCGGACAAAGCGTGGACGATCCGAATGCCGAGGATCAGCGGCAGGCGCTGGAGAAATACACCATCGACCTCACCGAGCGGGCCGAGCAGGGCAAGCTCGACCCGGTGATCGGTCGCGACGATGAAATCCGCCGCACCATCCAGGTGCTGCAGCGGCGTACCAAGAACAACCCGGTGCTGATCGGTGAGCCTGGGGTGGGTAAGACCGCCATCGTCGAGGGCCTGGCGCAGCGGATCGTCAACGCGGAGGTGCCGGAGCAGCTCAAGGGCAAGCGGCTGTTGTCGCTCGACATGGGCGCTTTGATTGCCGGCGCGAAGTTCCGCGGCGAATTCGAGGAACGCCTCAAGGCGGTGCTCAACGACCTCGCCAAGCAGGAAGGGCAGGTAATCCTGTTCATCGACGAGATCCACACCATCGTCGGCGCCGGCAAGGCCGAGGGCTCCATGGATGCCGGCAATATGCTGAAGCCGGCGCTGGCCAGGGGCGAGCTGCATTGCATCGGCGCCACCACGCTGGATGAGTACCGCAAGTACATCGAAAAGGATGCGGCGCTGGAGCGGCGCTTCCAGCGGGTGCTGGTGGGCGAGCCCAGTGTCGAGGACACCATTGCTATTCTGCGCGGCTTGAAGGAGCGCTACGAGGTGCACCACGGGGTCGAGATCACCGATCCGGCCATCGTCGCCGCGGCGACCCTGTCGCACCGCTACATCACCGACCGCCAGCTGCCGGACAAGGCCATCGACCTGATCGACGAGGCGGCTTCGCGCATCCGCATGGAGATCGACTCCAAGCCGGAGGAGATGGACCGGCTGGAGCGGCGGCTGATCCAGCTGAAGATCGAGCGCGAAGCGCTGAAGAACGAAACCGACGAAGCCTCGCGCAAGCGGTTGGAAGCGTTGGACGACGAGATCGCCAAGCTGGAGCGGGAGTTCGGCGAGCTGGAGGAGATCTGGAACTCCGAGAAGGCCGCAGTGCACGGTGCGCACAACATCAAGGAAGCGCTGGAGCGGGCCCGGCAGGAGCTGGAAACGGCCCGGCGCGCCGGCGATCTGACTCGCATGTCGGAGCTGCAGTACGGCCGCATTCCGGAGCTGGAGCGGCAGCTCGATATGGCGGCTGCCGCCGAAATGCAGGATATGCAGTTGCTGCGCAACCGCGTCACCGACGAAGAGATCGCCGAGGTCGTGTCGAAGTGGACCGGCATCCCGGTCGCCAAGATGCTGGAGGCGGAAAAGGAAAAGCTGTTGCGCATGGAGGATGAGCTGCGCAAGCGGGTGGTCGGCCAGGATGAGGCGGTGGAGGCGGTTTCCAATGCCATCCGCCGCTCGCGGGCCGGCCTGTCCGATCCGAACCGGCCAAACGGCTCCTTCCTGTTCCTCGGCCCCACCGGCGTCGGTAAGACCGAGCTGTGCAAGGCTCTGGCGGCATTCCTGTTCGACACCGAAGACGCCATGATCCGCATCGACATGTCGGAGTACATGGAGAAGCATTCGGTGGCGCGGCTGGTGGGCGCGCCACCCGGCTATGTCGGCTACGAGGAAGGCGGCTACCTGACCGAGGCGGTACGGCGCAAGCCATACTCGGTGATCCTGCTGGACGAAGTGGAAAAGGCGCATCCGGATGTCTTCAACATCCTGCTGCAGGTGCTGGACG
>DASULL010000297.1:0-2411 GCA_036278215.1 Gammaproteobacteria bacterium
AAAAAACTCCGGCGCAGCCGCTACCGAGCAATTAACGAAGATCAAGAATCATAACGACCGCCTTGGCCGGTTATACCTCTCGCATCTTCAATCAGGGGTAGCCAGGCCATCGACAGCATCCGCGACATGAACACCCAGATCGCCACCGCTGCCGAAGAACAGTCCGGGGCCGCCGAGGGCTCCGGCACCACCAGCGAGCAACTGGTGGCAACGGTCGAAACCCTGCAAGGCGTGCTGCTGCAGTTCAAGACCGGCGGCAGCCGGAACTGATCCGCCCGTTCAGCCTTCTGCGAAGTGCGGGAAAGTACACCTCGCGAAATGTAGGGGTATTGGGCCTACATTAACCAGCAGCGAAGGCCGCCTTGCGAACACGTCTAAGCAACTCCATCGCTGCTCAAGGCCCAATAAACCTCGACCAGAATCTCCGCATCTACCAGCGCGCCATGCAGACCCCGACTGCTGCGGTCAATCCCATAGCGGTCGCACAGTGCGTCTAGAGTGTTGGGCAGGCGCGGGTGCCGGCGGCGAGCAGCCCGTAGAGTATCGAAGATGCTGCAGCGCTCATGGATAAGCGCATTACCATGCCCCAGGCGTTCGAATTCAGCGTTGAGGAAGCCCACGTCGAACGGCGCGTTGTGAATGATCAGCTCAGCACCGTCCAGATAGGTCAGCAGCTCTGGAGCGATCTCGGCAAACGCTGGCTTGCCGCGTAAAAAACTGTTGCTGATGCCGTGCACCGCCTGGGCCCTCGGATGGATGCGCCGGCCCGGATCGAGGTAGCAATGGAAGTGGCTGCCGGTCCGCTGCCCATCTCGCAGTTCGATGCAGCCGATTTCGACAACCCGATCGCCCTGCCGGTGACTGATTCCGGTCGTTTCGGTATCCAGCACGATTTGCCGCACACCCGCCTCCTCTCTCATTCACAACAGCAGGAAGAATGCCTTAGCGCAGTACAGTTTGCCTGGCACAGTCAACAAAGTTCTTCCGCCGCCCGTGCCGCCAGATAGGCGAGCTTGCGGGCGCGCGGCAACTGTTTGATCTCCCATTCGGCGCGCGACGCCGAGGCGCGGTCGGGAAAAGCAGCCGCGCCCAGCAAACGCACCGGCGGGTCGCTGCGGGTGTAACGGGCGCCCCGGCCCTGGGCATGTGCCCGATAGCGGGCTTCGAGGTCGTTAGTAATGCCGGCATAGTAGGCGCCGCTGCGGCATTCGAGCAGGTAGAGAAACCAGTTTTTCATCGCCCTGCCTGCTGCGGGTTCTGGACGAAGGCGGCAAAGCGCTGCTGAACCTCACCCAGCTTTTCATCCAAGTAGCCCCGCGCTCGCTGCGCCACGCTCTCCGGCAAGCCGAAGGCCGCTTCGGCAATCTCTCCGGTGATGCAGGCCAAAGTGTCGCTGTCGCCGCCCAACGAGATGGCATTGCGAACGGCGTCCTCCCAATCGGCGGCCTCGAGAAAGGCACGGATGGCTTGCGGCACCGTGCTCTGGCAAGAAGCCTCGAAGCGATACGACGGCCGGATCCGGTCCAGCGGAGAGGACAGATCGTAGCCGAAGCCGCGCTCGATATAGCGCTTGATAGCACTCTTCGGGTTGCCGCTGCGGGCGAGGAAAACAGCGGCGGCGGTCGCCTGCGCGCCCTTGATACCTTCCGGATGATTGTGAGTGATGGCCGCCGACTCCTCGGCCTTGGCCAACACCGTCTCCAGTCTGTCGTAGGCGAAGCCGACCGGACTGACCCGCATGGCGGCCCCGTTACCCCAGCTGTTGTACGGTGTATGCGGGCCATACTCAGCCCACTGCCGGAAGCGCGCGCCATAACCGACGCTCGGATAGCGACGGTAGTACTCCAGCACCAGGTCGAGGTAGTCGCGGCCGGTAAGGATGCTCTCGGCCAGAGCCACGGTCAGCACCGTATCGTCGGTGAATGCGGCGGCCGGGTGGAACAGCTCGAATTCCTTGCTCTTGTTGTTGTTGCACTCGTACACCGAGCCAATGATGTCGCCGGCGATGGCTCCCAACATAAACACCTCGCTGAATCACGTCCCGGATTATGCCGCAGCATCGGAGTTAAGGCGGCATCCGGTCGGCACTCTCAAGGCAACCGGTAGCCGGAGACGCCGAGGGCGAGCTGGCCGTCTCGCGGATCGTTGCTGAAGAACAGCCCACCGCGTCGCTCGGAACCTGCGGCGACATAATCGACCGTCACCTCGCTCTTCTCGACTTCCGGGTCGTTGCGGCTGAGCGTGCCGGTAATCTTGACCTCGGCGGCCGTCTCACCACCGAGATTGCGTACCCTGAACTGCACCAGATAGTCCTTGCCGCTGCCAGTGATCGTTTCCTGCATGATGACGATATCGGGCGGCGAGCGGTCGCCCCAGACGCCCTGGTAGAGCAGGTATCCAAGTGACGCCAG
>DASULL010000298.1:0-7371 GCA_036278215.1 Gammaproteobacteria bacterium
TTCTGAATCATGCCACGCTCGCTGCAGCCGCCCCGTCATGATACCTGATGACTGGCGCAGCCCTTGGTTTCTCTGGCCGGGACCATCCAGATAGAGAATCAGGACACGGCACCCTGGAGGAACCACCGGATGAAGCAGGACCAGCGCCGCCGCTACTCCAGCCGTCTGCTGGATGGCGCCAGAAAAGCACCCGCCCGGGCCATGCTGCGCGCGGTGGGTTTCAGCGATGCCGATTTCAGGAAGCCACAGGTCGGCATCGCCTCGACTTGGAGCATGGTCACCCCCTGCAATATGCACATCAACGGCTTGGCCGACGAAGCGGCGCGCGGTGTCGATGCGGCCGGCGGCAAGAGCGTGATCTTCAACACCATCACCATCTCCGATGGCATCGCCAACGGTGACGAAGGCATGAAGTACTCACTGGTATCGCGCGAGGTGATTGCTGACTCGGTAGAAACCGTTGCCGGCTGCCAGGGCTTCGACGGTCTGGTCGCCATCGGCGGCTGCGACAAGAACATGCCGGGCTGCTTGATGGCGCTGGCCCGGCTCAACCGACCGGCGGTGTTCGTCTATGGCGGCACCATCCGCCCGGGCAAGCACCACACCGACATCGTGTCGGTATTCGAAGCCGTCGGAGCCCACGCCCGCGGCGGCATCAGCAAGGCGGAACTCACAGCTATCGAGCGAGGCGCCATTCCCGGCCCCGGCTCCTGCGGCGGCATGTACACCGCCAACACCATGGCCTCTGCTATAGAGGCGTTAGGCATGAGTTTGCCCGGCAGCTCGGCGCAGGATGCCGTTTCCGCTGCCAAACACGAGGATTGCCGCCGGGCCGGCGCCGCCGTGCTCACGCTGTTGGAGCGCGATATCAAGCCGCTCGACATCATGACCAAACCGGCTTTCGAGAATGCGATCGCCGTCACCGTCGCCTTGGGCGGCTCCACCAACGCTGTGCTGCACCTGATCGCCATGGCCGACAGCGCCGGCGTGCCACTCGGCCTGGACGACTTCGAGCGGATCGGCCGGCGCACACCGGTTCTTGCCGACCTACGCCCCAGCGGGCGCTTTATGATGTCGGAACTGGTAGCTATCGGCGGAATTCAGCCGCTGCTGAAGCGACTGCTGGAGGCTGGCCTGCTGCACGGCGACTGCCTGACGGTCACTGGCAAAACGTTGGCGGAAAATGTGGCGAGCGTTGCCGACTACCCACCGGAGCAGACCATCATCCGGCCGCTGGAGCAGCCGCTAAAGCAAGACAGCCATCTACGCATTCTGCGCGGCAATCTTGCTCCGGGAGGAGCGGTCGCCAAGATCACCGGCAAGGAAGGACTCAGCTTTGCCGGCACGGCCCGAGTCTTCCATTCCGAAGAGGAAGCGATGGACCGGATCCTGGACGGCACCGTCCAGGCCGGCGAGGTGCTGGTGATCCGCTATGAAGGCCCCAAGGGCGGACCCGGCATGCGAGAGATGCTGGCGCCCACCTCGGCCATCATGGGCCGCGGCCTGGGGCGAGAGGTGGCGTTGATTACCGACGGCCGTTTCTCCGGCGGCAGCCACGGTTTCGTGGTCGGCCACATCACCCCGGAGGCAATGGATGGCGGATTGATCGCCATTGTCGAAGACGGTGACCGGATCAGCATCGACGCGGTGCGTAACGAACTCACCCTGCACCTTGAGCGGGCGGAGATCGATGCTCGTCTTGCCGCCTGGAAACCACCCCCGCCCCGCTACCACCGTGGGGTGCTGGCAAAGTATGCGCGCAGCGTCCGTTCGGCATCGGAGGGCGCGGTCACCGACCGCTTCGACTGAGAGAGCCGGCCCTTACATCTTCAGACCTTGCCGGCGGCCAAGCGGGCCGCGCGGCTCCCCCGCCAGCAGCCGCCAAGGCGGCGGCAAGATCACCCCTTGTCCCGTAGGCTGCGTTTGTTCCAAGCGGCTACGGCTGCGTCCCGCTTTTCTTTTTCCGGCCCGCGCGCTTCGCAACGGGTGCAGTAAACCACCCAAAAAGGCTCATAACCCGGTTGCCCCTTGTCGTGATAAATATCGGCAACGCCGCCACAGAATGGGCATAAGAGAAGGTCTACCATCTCGTATCCTTTATACGAAGCTGTAATGGGAATTAATTTTATTATTCGTCGGCGTCGTAACTGATCGCGACGATTTCCAGGGTTTCCGTGCCGCGGGCGGTGTTCAGGCTGATCACATCGTCCACCTGCCGCCCCAGCATTGCCCGCGCGATGGGCGCCAGGAACGACACCAGGCCCTGCGCTGCATCCGCCTCATCGACGCCGACAATCCGATAGCGCCGTTCCGCGCCGTCTTCCGTCAGCAACGTCACGGTTGCACCGAAACGAACCACATCGGCAGCTTGGTTGCCCGGCTCGACCAGCACGGCGCTGGCAAGCCGCGCCTCCAGTTCGACGATCCGCTGGGTCAGAGCGGCCAGCCGCTGCCGGCGTTCGTCACCGTCCACCTTGGCTTCCAGCTGATCGCGCTGGCCCTGCAATTCGGCCCGTTCGGCCTGCAGCAGCGCCAGACCACGCGCTGTCACATAGTTTGGCGTACCTGCCGGCAAAGGAGCCCGTGCCGGCACGAACAGCGGCTCGTCCTGGGTGTCTTCTTTAACGAATGCTTTACTCATACGGTCACTTTACCGCAAGACAGCAGCAGATAAACGACTCCACCGCCTTAGCCGCCGAGTAATCGGCGCGCGGCGCCGAAGGCGGCACCCTAAAGTTGCAGCATGCGTGGCTGCAGCACCGGCAACACGAAAAACAGCACAACCAAGAAACCGAGCAAGATGGCGATCGGAAACCCGACCGAGAAGATATTCATCTGCGCCGCCGCCCGGGTCATGATCCCGATGGAAAGCCGTACAATCAATAAAATGACGACTGCGAGCAGCGCAATCAACATGGCGCCAGCGAACATCTGCGATCCGAACGCAGCCACTTCCAGAAAATAAGGAAAGCGCGGCCGAAGCTTGCCAGCTTGCCGGACTCATCAATCCAGCAACGCTACCTCGGTGCGACGGATGCCGTATCGGCGAAGCTTCTCCACCAATGTGGTGCGCCGTAGGCCAAGCAGCTTAGCCGCCTGCGCGACTACACCTTCTGCCTCGTCCAGCGCTTGGCGGATCAATCCCGCTTCCTGCGCGGCGAGGAACTCGCGTAGGTCGATCCCGCCGGCTTTCCAGTCAACTGCCGACAGTCTGCCAACCGGGGCCGGCGCCTCCATGGGCGTGGATTCGATACTGCTCTGGCTAAGCAGCCGCTCGGGCAGATGGCTCAGCTGCGACAACGCAGCCGGAGAAAAGCGCACCGAACCGGATCCCTCCTCTTCCATGCGGTGCACCAACTCTTCGATCAGCACGTTGACGTCGCTGCCGGCCACCTGCTCGATCAGATGCTGGATCTGCTGCATAGGCCGGCTCTGATCGACCAGTCTGGGCACCGACGTCGAAGGAGCTGCTTGCGCCCACCCTTCGGCATTAGGGTTAAGGGCTTGTCTGAGCGTTGCGGCAAACTGCGTCTGCCGCAACGGCAGCTCCAAGGTGCCAAGCACACTGGCGCAGGCGTTGTGGTTGCTAACCCGGCCAATGCCGGGAGGTGCCAGCAGAAACACCGGCAGCGTCGGCGCCCCATCCCCTAGCGCGCTGAGGGCGCGCTGCCAGCGATCTTCGTTACCTTCGGCGGCCAGCAACGCCAACGCATAGTGACCACCATCGTTGATGGCGCTGAAATCGCCCTCATAGGGCAGAAGTGTCACATCATGCTCAAGAAATCTGACAATCGCTTCGATTCCTGTTGCCCGTTGCGGCTCGGAATCGATCACTAAAACTTTAACCACGCAATTGATCTCACCACTTAAGCGTTAGTTAGCTCAACGACGTCCTATCGATCGCCAACTCCGGGAAGCCCATCAGCCAGAACCCGGTTCACGCCTGCGAACCCACTTGTTGTTAGCTGTTGGAAAGATTCATCAAAAAGGCAACGGCAAAAGCAAAAACCACGGAAGGGGAAGGCAGAGATGTACCACAGAGCAAAGTCTCGGGCTAACCGTCATCGCGCAGCGTTGCCGTAGCCGTCGGGGCCGTCGCTCAAAAGGCGTGCTTACCTTTGGCTTGTAACCTGTCGAAGGCTTCCCCAACTCACCCTGCCAATTTCCGATCCATCTAGGCCTTACGACCATGGAGGGATCCGCGCATGTACAGCCGCGATTGGCTCAGCACCCGCAACACGGACAGCGCCGGCCAAGGGGTGCAGACGCTCCCCAACCTGTTCGCTGCAACCACGCGAGGTTGCCGCCACTCCGATGGTCCCAAATCTGCCCCTCAATGGGCTCGGCATCGTCACCCAGATTACCTCCCGGCAGGTAGTTCCTGGGTGCCAACTACCCGTAGCCGAATGCTCAACTTGCGGATCCGCCCGCCGTTTGCCCCTCGCCCCTGCAACTCAGGAGCTTCGCGAATATGCACCATCGCACCGTATTTGTCGTCGAGCACGACCCAAAGCTGAGACGGAGCTTGCAACACCTGTTCGCAGTCGAAAGCTATCGAGCGGAAGTCTACGCCTGCGGTGAATCCTTCCTGCGGCGCCGCCCTCCGGATCATCCCGCTTGCCTGTTAATGGACGTCGCTATGCCCGGCTGCTCCGGACTGGAGGTACAAGCACGCCTGACGAAGTGGCTGCCGCCGCTGCCGGTCATTTTCATGGCTAGCCAACCCAGTGTACCCATAGCGGTCCAGGCCATGAAAAACGGCGCCATCGACTTCATTATCAAACCAGCCCGCGGACGTGAGATCCTGGCGGCGGTCGAGCAAGCCCTCGTCCATTCCGAGTCGGCGTGGACCCGCCTGCGTCAGGCTGAGCAACTCCTTGCCCGGGTCGGCCGGCTCACTGTGCGCGAACGGGCCGTGTTCGAGTTGGTTGCGGAAGGGCTACCGAATAAGCAGGCGGCAGCGCACCTCGGCATCACCGAGAAGACCGTCAAGGTCCACCGGAGTCGAGTGATGCACAAGCTGGAGGTCGGTTCTCTGGCCGAACTCGTACGGCTGGCGACTCGACTCGCGGACATAACCGGACCGACACGTCCCCTAGGAGGCCGGGCACCGGGAAAAGGCCCCCCCTGCCCCGCTGGCCGACAACCAAGAGAGGCGGCCTGCTCAGCTATGCCCAGTTTTGATCGCACCAACAACCTTACAGCTTGCCCCAGCTCCTAGCCTCGGTCAGGGCATTCAGGGCTCACCCGGCGCTGCCTTGTTAGCCGTTCGAGACATCCCCAAGGTGTTGGAAGCATCGGCATTCTTGGTGAATCAATCCATAACACTAAGAGGAGCGAGGCCATGCTCAGGCCTGGAATCAGCGCCCGCTTCCGATCCACCTTTCCACACTACCAGGCGCTGCGCCGTTTCGGCGCTCTCTTGCTATGTTCCCTGCTGAGCATAGGTACGGCGGTGGCCACCGAGAACCCACCAGCGGCTGGCATGGGCGCGACTGAGCCGCACCAGCGGCCGAAAGTCGGCCTGGTTCTCAGCGGCGGCGGCGCCCGCGGCGCGGCTCACATCGGCGTGCTGAAGGTCCTGCACGAGCTGCGCGTTCCCATCGACTACGTCGTCGGCACCAGCATGGGCGCGGTCATCGGCGGCCTGTACGCGTCCGGTATGAGCCCGGAGGAGATCGAGCGGGAGCTGCTGGCCCAGGATTGGCAGGCCACGTTCAAGGATCTGCCCAACCGGCCCCAGCGGCCGTTCCGGCGCAAGAACGACGACCGGCTGTATCTAGTCAAGTTCAAGCCCGGCTTCAACAACGGCCGGATCGAGTTGCCGATTGCCGCCATCCAGGGCCAGAACTTCGATCTGGTGCTGAACCGGCTCACTCTGGGGGTCGCCGAAGTCGCAAGTTTCGACCAGCTGGCAATCCCTTACCGCGCGGTGGCTACCGACATCACTACCGGCGAGGCGGTGGTGCTCGACCACGGCAACCTGGCACGCGCAATGCGCGCCAGCCTGGCGGTGCCCGGTGTCTTCGCGCCAGTGGAGATCGGCGGCCGGCTGCTGGTGGACGGCGGAGTGTCCGACAACCTACCCATTGATGTCGCTCGGCAGATGGGCGCTGAGGTGCTCATCGTGGTGAACATCTCCACCGGGCTGGCCGAGCGCAAGCAGCTGCAGTCCGTGCTCGGCATCGTCAATCAGCTCACCACCTTGCTCACCTACCGGGGTACGGCTCAGCAGCTGGAAACCTTGCGGTCCGAGGACATCCTGATCAGCCCCGATCTCGGCAACCTCACCAGCGGCGACTTCAAGCGGGTCGGCGAGGCCGTGCCCATCGGCGAGGCAGCCGCCCAGGCGGCAGCCGGGCGGCTGCGGGCCCTGTCGCTGCCGCCGGAGCGCTTCGCTCGCTACGAGGCGGGTAAGCGCAAGGCGCTGGCAGCACCGCCGATCATCGACTTTATCCGCATCGACAACCGCTCGCGGCTGGACGACGCCATGATCGCGGTCCGTCTGAACCAGCGCCTAGGCCAGCCCTTGGACGTAGAGCAGCTGCAGCAGGACCTGAGCCAGCTCTATGCCCTGGAGGTGTTCGAGAGCGTGCGCTACGAGCTGGTGCGGGAAGATGGCCGTACGGGGCTGCTGGTACGGGCGGTGGAAAAATCCTGGGGCCCGAACTTCGTGCAGTTCGGCTTCAACTTGGCCGCCGACCTGGAAGGCGACAGCGACTTCAATGCCGCGGTCGCCTATACCTGGGCTGAGCTCAACCGGCTCAACGGCGAGGCACGGGTGGCGGTACAAATCGGCGAGCGGCCGCTGGCCATACTGGACGTCTACCAGCCCCTGGATGTCGCCTCCCGCTACTTCGCCTATGGTCAGCTGCGCGCCCGTCAGCGCGTGGTGAGCCAATACCGCGGCGGCCACCTGGTGAGCGAATTCAAGGTACGTGAGTTCGGCGGAGAAGCCGGCGGCGGGCGCAACCTCGGCCAGTGGGGCGAGTTCCGCCTCGGCTACCGACTCGAGGACGGCCGGGCCGACGTGCGGGTGAGCGAGCTGGGCGAGGACGATTTCAGGTTCACCCGCGGGGAGCTGCGCACCAGCCTGGCCGTGGACACGCTCGACAAGGTGGAGTTTCCGCGTCACGGCACCTATAGCCAGTTGGAATGGGTGGCTTCCCGGGAAGCCCTCGGCGGCGACGAGGACTTCGACCAGCTGCTGTTCTCGGTCACCCGGCCCTACGCTTGGGGCCGCAACACCGTCCTGGGGAGCGTCTTCTACCAGACCACGCTGGCGGACGATGCGCCCATCCAGAGCCTGTTCACCACCGGCGGCTTTCTGCGCCTGTCTGGCCTGGTCCAGGACGAGCTGGCCGGGCAGCA
>DASULL010000299.1:0-3659 GCA_036278215.1 Gammaproteobacteria bacterium
ACTTGCTCCCGTGTTTATTAACTTATATAAATAAATCAGTTGCAGGCTCACCTTGGAGCTGTACAAGAATATTCTTACGTTTATTGATGGCATTTCGGAGATTCTCGCAATTAGCGATCCCGCGAGTCGTCCTACTTCTCACGCAGCGCTCATAACTCTTTGATTCTTCGTTCGCGCCGCTCTCACTGTCCGTGACGTTTTACAAGGATGGCTATGCGGGCAATCTGACCAGCCTGCCGGCGCTGACCAGGCCGCCCGCCTGCTGCTGGTCGCGCCGGCGACCTACCGCCGCTGGCGCCGCGACCGGCCGCTCAACCCGACGGCGGTGCGTCTGCTCTCCGCCGTCCCGCCGCCCTGGACACTGCAGGATCAGGTTTCATATCGAGACCAACCGCTTCAACGCGAACGAGCCGGAATACGGACTGCAGGCTTTTTGCTTACGATCAATCAACCCCGCCCAGGACGAACAGCCGCGACCTGATCCAGGCGACCGGCAGAGCTGTCACTAGGAGCCCGTCCGCCTTCAGATCGATAAAATCCGCTCGGCAGCAAGGTTGTTGGATGCACTGCTCTCGTTAGCACCCGGCGTGAAGCTATCGCTCAGGCCCAGGATGCGTTTCGTCAGAATCAACATCTGATCGACGACTTCCCCAGCGGTCCTAGGCCCGGCTGGGTTGTACCAATATGCGGCCCGGTCCCATTGATTCATCACCGAGAGCGTCGCGATCATGCTATCGATAGGCCCTTCTTGATCAACGAGCTTGGCGACTAGTTCGTGGATTTTGTATCGGTATTCATCCAGCCTTGCCTTGAAACGCACCTGACTCTCTTCCGGCAGGAACATTTTGCCAAACTGGGGATCGATCAGCTTGTCGTTAGCTCGCGCGATGACCCGGTGCTGGATCTTATAGACGATGTGCCGCTTGGCGATCTCAAAGAACTGCTCCTCCGGCGCAAATTGATCGATGTCGTGCAGCACATAGGAGAAGAAATCGTTCATGCCGAACTCGATTGCTTCGACCAGCAGCGCCTCTTTCGACGGGAAGTAGTTATAGATCGTCGGCGCCTTGAGCCCCACCGCGCTGGCAATCGCGCGTGTGCCACAGTTTTCGTAGCCACGCTCGGCAAACAGTGCGATTGCCGCTAGCAGTATCCGACCTTGCATCTCGCCAACATTCGGTTCCTGCCGGGCAACGATGACACCTTCCTCAATGGCCTGGCCGAGATAGCTCGGGCCGGCACCATCCTTGGGAACGCGGGCGCCGGTGCGTGTCTTCCTGGTTTCCATCCTGGCCATGAAACTGATACTCCTTCGTTGTCTGCTGCTCGCTACCGGCTTCGTGGCGAGGGTAGCCGCCGGAGCGGCGCTCACCCTAGCCTTGGGAGGTTACTCACCACTCGTCATCTTGCAAAAGCCGCCACATCACTTTGCCACTCCCGCTCTTCGGCAGGGAGTCGACGAACTCAAGAATGCGGGGCACTTTGTAGGCGCTCATCTGCTCACGACACCAGCTGATGACCTCCTGCTCCGTCAGTTGCGGGTGGGAAGCCCGGCGCACAACAAAGGCTTTCACCGTTTCGCCGCGGTAGTCGTCGCGCGCTGCAACGACGCAGGCTTCCTGAATGCCCGGATGTTTGAACATTAGTGCTTCGACCTCCGCAGGCCACACTTTATAGCCGGATGCATTAATCATTCGCTTCACCCGGTCGGTGATAAAGAAATAGCCGTCGTCGTCCACGTAGCCCAAGTCGCCAGTGCGCAGGAACGGCTTGCCGTCGAGCGTGACGAACGCCTCGGCGGTCGCCTCCGCGCGCTGCCAGTACCCTTGGAACACCTGAGGGCCGTGAATCACGATTTCCCCTTGCTCGCCGGCCGGCAACTCCTTGAGCGAGTCCAGATCCACCACCCGTGCATCGACGCTGAGGAAGGGAATGCCGAGGCACTGCAGCTTTGGTGCATCGCATGGATTAAAGAGCGTGGCCGCCGCCGTCTCGGTCAGGCCATAACCTTCGACGAAGCGCAGGCCGAACCGATCAAATAACCGCTCGGCCACCGCCTGGGGCATGGCGGATCCGCCGCCGCCGATGAACACCAGGCTGGAGAAGTCGTACCGCTCCAGCCGGGGGCTGGCCAGCAGATCGATAATCATAGTCGGAATGCAGATCCAGTGACTGACGCCATGTTCCGACACCAGCTGCCCAGCCAGATCCCGATCCCAACGCGGCATGATCACCAGCGTACCGCCAGCAGCTATGACGGCATGCATCACGCAGACCAGCCCGGTGATATGGAACAGCGGCAGGATGCCAAGTGCCACCATCTCCGGCGTCCCGTTGATCCAGTACATGCTTGCCATGGCGTTGTGCAGGATACTCGCATGGGTATGCATGCAGCCCTTCGGCTGACCAGTGGTGCCGCTGGTATACGGCAGCAGCGCCAGATCAGTCGGGCCAATCAACAAGGCGGGGACGGCATCGTCCGTCGCCAGTGCGTCCTGCCAGTGGTGAACTACGCCGGCGGCCATCGTCGGCAGCGGGTGCCGGGTCGCCAGCCAGTCCTGCCACTGCGCGGGGACACTACTGACTGCGCCGCTGACCGGGTCAAGCGCATCGGAAAACTGCGTCACGACCAAATGCTGCAGCGCCTCCGCCGGCGACACGCCCTCGCTAGCCAGCGCCAACTCGGCCGCCAGATCGCCTGTAGTGATCGCGACCCTCGCTTGAGCATCGACGATGTAGTGACGCACCTCGTCGGCTCGGTTCATCGGGTTAACCGGTACCACCACTGCGTTGGCCCGAGCGATGGCGTAATGGGCGATCACCAGCTGCGGGCAGTTCTGCATCATGACCAGCACCCGGTCGCCGCGCTGCACGCCCAACGCTGCCAACCGTGCTGCCAGACGCTCGGCAGCTTGGTGCAGTTCCGCATAGCTGAAACGGCGGTCGAAGAAAACCAAGGCTGCCTTGTCCGGGTAACGCCGTGCGCTGACCTCCAGGCTGTCCCACAGGGACACCGCCGGCGGGCTAATCGCAAACGGCAGGCGCGACGGCCAGTAGCGGTGGTGCGGACGGGTTGGCTGCTGGGGCTGTGCTGTCATGCTGTTCATGTCGACGGGTTGTTCCATTCTTTTCTCTAACTTCGCTCACGAACTACTGCGCGCGTGCTCGGTGTTCACTGGCGGTGGCGCCTGGGCCGGCACACGGCGGCCCAGGCGTTGCATCAGCGCGACGGCCTCGCCGACAATCCCGCGCCGGAACGCTAGTACACAGATGACGAAGATCAGGCCGGTCACCATGGTCACCGAGTCACCCAGTGCGCTGAACCACGCGATCCCTGTCAGGTCGGCGAAAAACCGGCCGATGGCGCCGAGCTTGTTCTCCAGCCCGATCACCACCGCGGCCCCGACCAGCGGGCCGGACAAAGTGCCGACCCCGCCCACCAGGGTCATCAGCAAGACGTTGCCGGACAGATGCCAATGCACATCGGTCAGAGTGGCGAAGCCGAGCGCGAGCGTCTTCAATGCGCCAGCCAGCCCCGAGAGCATGGCGGACAGGACAAAAACCGTGAGTTTAAGGCGATCGGCATCGTAGCCGAGCGAGACAGCCCGCGCCTCGTTGTCCTTAACCGCCTTCAACAGCACGCCAAACGGCGAGTACAC
>DASULL010000300.1:0-5832 GCA_036278215.1 Gammaproteobacteria bacterium
GTAATTTTTGAACACATCACCACCAGCCAGGCGGCCGAATTCGTCCGGCAAGGTCCGGCGACCCTGGCGGCCACCATCACCGCCCACCACCTGCTGTTCAACCGCAACCACCTGCTGGTGGGCGGCGTCCGGCCGCATTACTTCTGCCTGCCGGTCCTGAAGCGCGAAAGCCACCGCCAGGCGCTGCTGGCCGCGGCCACTTCCGGCAGTCCGAAGTTCTTCCTCGGCACCGACAGCGCCCCGCATGCCCGCAGCGCGAAAGAAGCTGCCTGCGGCTGTGCCGGCTCTTTTACTGCGCCGGCTGCGCTGGAGCTGTATGCTGCCGCTTTCGAGGAAGCCGGCGCGCTCGAGCGGCTGGAAGGATTTGCCAGCCATTTCGGCGCCGATTTCTACGGCCTGCCGCGGAACAGCGGCACGGTCACCCTGGTGCGCGAAGACTGGGAATTGCCGGCCGAGCTGCCGTACGGGGACGAAGTCATCGTGCCGCTGATGGGCGGCGAGCGCCTGCCCTGGCGTCTGCAACCGTGAACCCGAGGTTGAACCAACCGCGCGCTCTTCTTACCATGGTCGGCCAGCTGCTGAGGCCGAGTCGTGCCAATCGCGGCCCAGCCAGCCTTCCAGATCGGAGCACCCGATGATTTCCCGCCGATTCCGGACCTTTTTGCCTGTAGTGGTCGACGTCGAAACCGGCGGCCTCAATGCCCAGACCGACGCGCTGCTGCAAATCGCTGCCGTCATCCTACGCATGGATGAAGACGGCCAGCTGTTCCCGGCCGCCACCTATTCCTGTCACGTGCAACCCTTCGAGGGCGCCAACATCGATCCCAAGTCGATCGAGTTCAACGGCATCAAGGTCGATCACCCCCTGCGCATGGCGGTTAACGAGCACGAGGCTCTGACCCGCATCTTCAAGCCGATCCGTCAGGAGATTTCGGCAACCGGCTGTACCCGCGCCATCCTGGTCGGCCACAATGCCTTCTTCGATCTCGGCTTCCTCAACGCGGCGGTCGAGCGCACCGGGATCAAGCGCAACCCGTTCCATCCCTTTTCCAGCTTCGACACGGCAACCCTGGGCGGGCTTGCCTACGGCCAGACCGTGCTGGCCAAAGCGCTGGAGGCGGCTGGCATCAGTTGGGATCCTCGCGAAGCCCACTCGGCCATCTATGACGCCGAAAAAACGGCAGAGCTGTTCTGCGCCATCGTCAATCAGTGGGATCGGGTGATCGGGGTACCGGAGCGGGATTAGCTGTCTCCGGCTCTCTTGCGGGTTCGATCAGCCTAGGCGCCGAAGCGACCGCTCCCGTTTCCTGCTCAACGCTGCGCACCCATTCGCTCCAGATGGCAACCAGCAGCGCCATCAGCACCGGGCCGACGAACAGACCAACGACCCCCATGGTCGCAACGCCGCCGACCAACCCGAAGAAGGTCGGCAGGAACGGCAGCTTGATCGGCCCGCCGACCAGCTTGGGCCGCAGCGTCTTGTCGACGATGAAGAGTTCGGTGGTTCCCCATGCCATCAGACCGACGGCTGCCATAAGGTTGCCGGAGAGCGCCAGGTATACGGAAACCGAGGTGAACGCCAGCGGCGCCCCACCCGGGATGAGCGCCATGAAGCCCGTCACGACGCCCAGGGCCGCGGGCGACGGAACGCCGGCAATGGCATAAGAAATGCCCAGGACCACACCCTCTCCCACGGCAATGATCCCCATGCCGAAGACCGTCGAGCTTACCGTCGCCGGCACCACCCTGGAAAAACGGTGCCAGTGCAGCGGCAGGATACGCTCGCCGACCAGGTCGATCTGTGCGGCCAGCCTGGCACCGTCCTTGAAGATAAAAAACAGCGTTATCAACACGAACAGCGCTGTCAGAACGACACTGAAGGCCGTGCTGCTGAGCGTTAGCAGCCAGCGATAGATATTGCCGATATTGTTGCCGGTGACTTCCTGGACGATGTCGTTCAATGCGCCAGGGGAGCCTACGTACCTATACCAGTACTCGGTCAGCCATGCTTCGCCCCCGGGCAGCGACTGCATCCACTCCGGTACCGGCCAGCCCTGCCGATTCACCACCAACAGCCAGTCGAACCAAGCGTGAATCTCTTTCAGCGCATAGGAAATACCGATGCCCAACGGCACCACCAGCCCGGCGGCGATCAGCAGCAAGGCGATCGTCGCTGCCACGGTCGTATTCCCATGGCATTTCCTGACGAGCTTCTGGTAGGAAGGCCAGCTGGCGAAACCGATTATCAGGGCGGCGAGAACAGGCACAAGGAAGCCGCCAAAGAAATAGACCCCAGCCAGCAGCACCAGAACCAGCAACCAGCGTGCCACCAAATTATCGGGGAGTGCCGACATAAGAAACCAAATGAGCGTGATGAACGACGATTCGAACTATAGCTTGCTCAGCCGGACCCGACAGCGCTTTTTTTTCAGCGCCGCCTGGGCGAAAAGCGGCGACTGAGGAGGTAAGCAACAGGCATAAAAATGCCGCTCATCCCATCGGAGTGAGCGGCATGGTTCAGCCAGCCGGGCTTTCTTTGAAAACCGGGGGCGACACTCAGGCTTTCGCAGTGCTCAGCAATTGCTCCAGCTCACCGCTCTGGTACATCTCCAGGATGATGTCGCAGCCGCCGATCAGCTCGCCGTTGACGTAGAGCTGCGGAATGGTCGGCCAGTTGCCGAACGCCTTGATGCCCTCGCGGATTTCCGCATCCTGCAGCACGTCCACATGCGCGAAGCTGGCGCCGCAGGCTTGCAGGGCCTGGCTGGCACGCATTGAGAAGCCGCACTGCGGAAACTGCGGCGAACCCTTCATATACAGAATGATCGGGTTGTCGGTTACCTGCGCCTTGATCTTGTCCAATACGTTGCTCATGTCCACCTCGCTCGAAAGATTGCTCTAGTTTACCTGTTTACCGAAAGCGTGTCGCCGCAATCGCTTCGACTGCCTAGGGTGGTTGCGGTTCCGGATCAGTTGAAACAACCTCAATCGGTGCTTAGACTTGTACCGTCTTTGCTCGGCCCTCAGACAACAACATCGTCCGGGCCGTCACCCCACCCCCACCTTCCCTTGCAACGCCTCCTGACGGCGAAAACGCTACGCCCCTCACCGTACAGGGTCGGTCATCGGGGAAGGTATCAACGAAGGAGTTCGCAATGAAGCATGAATTGCCGCCTCTGCCTTATGCCAAAGACGCCCTCGCTCCGCACATGTCGGCCGAGACGCTGGAATACCACTACGGCAAGCACCACCAGACCTACGTCAACAACCTCAATGCGATGATTCCCGGCACCGAGTTCGAGAACATGTCGCTGGAGGAGATCGTCAAGAAGTCCTCGGGCGGGCTTTTCAATAACGCCGCTCAGGTCTGGAACCACACCTTCTTCTGGAACTGCCTGAGCCCGAACGGCGGCGGCGAGCCGACTGGGGCGCTGGCCGACGCCATCAACAAGAGCTTCGGCTCCTTCGAGAATTTCAAGAAGGAATTCACCGAGAAGACCATCGCCGTGTTCGGCTCCGGCTGGTGCTGGCTGGTGAAGAAGGCCGACGGCAGCCTGGAAATCCGCCAGACCTCGAACGCCCACACCCCGCTTGAGGACGATTCGGTGACCACCGTGCTCACCTGCGATATTTGGGAGCACGCCTACTACATCGACTACCGCAACCTGCGGCCGAAGTTCCTTGAGGCGTTCTGGAACCTGGTCAACTGGGATTTCGCCAGCCGCAACTACGGCGGGTAAGCTTATGATCGGCGGGCGGAAAGCCGCTCGCAACGCTTGCTCCGCAAGGCACCGGTTTCTATAATGCCAGTTCCGGCAGCGCCCCGTGGGCGCTGCTTTTTTCTTTACTAAACAAGGCCTTAGCGGCGCTGGAGCGGCGACCTGATGCGGGACCATCTTATGCAAACTTACCTACGCTTGCCGGTCGCGTTCGAGCGCGGCGAAGGCGCCTGGTTATGGGATAGCGAAGGAAGGCAGTATCTGGACGCGCTCAGCGGTATCGCCGTCTGCGGCCTGGGCCATAGCCATCCTGGCGTAACCGCGGCGCTCCAGGAACAGGTCGCTCGCCTGCTGCACACTTCCAACATCTATCGGATCCCGAACCAGGAGCAGTTGGGGGCGGCACTGTGCCGGCTGGCACAGATGGATGCCGTCTTTTTCTGCAACTCCGGCGCCGAAGCCAATGAAGCCGCCATCAAGCTGGCTCGTCTGTACGGCCATCAGCGCGGCGTTGCCCTGCCGACCATCATCACCACCGAGGGCAGCTTTCACGGCCGCACTATGGCCACCCTCACTGCCACCGGCAACCCCAAGGTCCGGCAAGGGTTCGAGCCGCTGGTCGATGGCTTCCGGCAGGTCCCGTACAACGACTTGGCCGCTATCGAAGCGCTGTCAGGCGATAAAAACATTGTCGCCGTACTGGTCGAACCGATTCAGGGCGAAGGCGGCGTCAACGCGCCTTCGGCCGACTATCTTGCCGGGCTGCGGGCCATCTGCGACCGCAACGGCTGGCTGCTGATGCTCGATGAGATCCAGACCGGAATCGGCCGGACCGGCCGCTGGTTCGCTCATCAGCACGACAACATCCTGCCGGATGTCATGAGCTTGGCGAAGGGGCTTGGCAACGGCATGCCCATCGGCGCCTGCCTGGCGCGCGGCCTTGCCGCCGACATCTTCAGTCCCGGTAAGCACGGCACCACTTTCGGCGGCAACCACCTTGCCTGCCGCGCCGGTCTTGCCGTGATCGAGGCGATGGAGCAAGGTGATCTGGTAGCACGGGCGGAACAGCTGGGTGAGCGGCTGCTGAATGGCTTTCGCGAGCAACTGCAAGGCGTTGCCGGGGTCGTCAGCATCCGCGGCAAAGGTCTGATGCTCGGCATCGGCCTCGATCGGCCCTGCGGCGAACTGGTACAGCGGGCGCTTGCCGCCGGCTTGCTCATCAACGTCACCGCCGAACGGGTAATCCGGCTGCTGCCGCCACTGATACTCGACGATGCCCAGGTCGACCGCATCGTCGACACGGTCTCGTCGCTGGTCAAGGATTTTCTGGCCGAGACAGGCGTCGAGGCGAATCAGGTAAGCACATCATGACCGTACGCCACTTCCTTACTCTGCACGACCTTACCGCCGACGAGCTGCAAGCACTGCTGCGCCGTGCTATCGAGCTCAAGCGCATGCGCGCCGAAGGGGTGCTGCACGAGCCGCTGCGCGGGCGGGTACTCGGCATGATCTTCGAGAAGGCCTCGACCCGCACCCGCGTCTCCTTCGAGGCTGGCATGGCTCAGCTCGGCGGCAGCGCGATTTTCCTCTCGCCCGGCGACAGCCAGCTCGGCCGCGGCGAACCGATCGAAGACACGGCACGAGTGCTCTCGCGCATGGTCGACGCAGTGATGATCCGCACCTTCGGCCACGAAACGCTGGAGCGTTTCGCAGCGGTATCCAGCGTGCCGCTCATCAACGGCCTCAGCGACCGCTTCCATCCCTGCCAGCTGCTCGCCGACGTGCAGACTTACATCGAGCATCGCGGCACCATCCAGGGCCGCACGGTGGCCTGGATTGGCGATGGCAACAATATGTGCAACTCGTACATCAACGCCGCCATGCAGTTCGACTTCCGGCTGCGCATCGGCTGCCCCCCAGGCTACCTGCCGGACAGCGAGCTGCTGGCCCGGGCGGGCGATCGGGTCGAAGTCATTCATGACCCGCTGGCAGCGGCACGCGGCGCCGATTTGGTAGTAACCGACGTCTGGGCCAGCATGGGCCAGGAAGAGGAGCAAGCGCGCCGACAGGAGGCCTTCCGCGGCTATTGCGTAACGCCGGAGATCATGGCGGC
>DASULL010000301.1:0-2404 GCA_036278215.1 Gammaproteobacteria bacterium
TCGGCGGCTTCGATCAGGTTCTCGGTGGAACCGCCACCCGAGCCGGCCACTAGGCCAGTGCGCGGGCTGGATACCAGCTCTTCCGGCAGCCCGGCGTCACGGATAGCCTGTTCCATCGCCACATAGGCGTAGGCAGCCGAGTCGCCCATGAACCGGCGGGCCTTGCGCGGCACCAGGGCATCGAGATCGATCTCGATAGCTCCGGCGACCTGGCTGCGCAGTCCGCGTTCGGCATATTCCGGCTTAAAGCGGATGCCTGAGCGGCCTGTTTTCAGGGAGGCGGTTACCGTCGCGGCATCGTTGCCGAGGCAGGAGACGATGCCCAGGCCTGTGATGACTGCTCGTCGCACAATTCACTCCTAACGTCAGTTACCGTTGCGGCGGCTGGCGAAGGTCCTGCCGCGCTAAACTCTGCAATAAGTACGTGTTACGAGCCTGCGAGCGCAGACGTATCCTGGAACAGCCCGACCTTGAGGTCAGACGCCTTGTAAATGGGGGTGCCGTCAACCGCCAGCGAGCCGTCGGCAATCCCCATGACCAGCCTGCGGCTGATCAGGCGCTTGATATCCAGGGTGTAAGTTACGACTTTGGCGTCCGGCAGGACTTGGCCAAAGAATTTGACCTCGCCGCAGCCCAAGGCGCGCCCCTTGCCGGTGTGGCCGGTCCAGGCAAGGTAAAAGCCCAGCAGCTGCCACATGGCATCGAGTCCAAGGCAACCGGGCATAACCGGGTCGCCAGGAAAATGGCATTCGAAGAACCAAAGGTCTGGTCTGACGTCGAGCTCCGCCACCACTTGGCCTCGTCCATAGGCGCCGCCAGTTTTAGATATAAGGGTTACGCGGTCGAACATCAGCATGTTCGGCGTCGGCAGCTGGGGCCTGCCCGGGCCGAACAGTCGGCCGTGTCCGCATTCGAGGATTTCTTCCCGGTTGTAGCTGGATTTTTGTGTCATTCCTGTACCTGAGGTTGACGCCGGCGGATGTCGCCGTCGGCGTCGTGCATTCTGCGGGACAACAACAGCCGTAGTGTTACGGCGTCGCCCGGCAAGCGCGAATAGTAATGCACTGCGGCGTCTGGGTCATCCCGCTTTGTAGATGATGAGCTGGAAGTCGCACATCTCGGGAGTGTCGAGCCTTTCCGGTTTCGGTTTTGGGGCCCGGCTAGACTGGTTATTGAATCGGACGCACCAAACCAGAAGCAATAGTCGCCATGCTAGGTAGAATAAAAAACCCAGTCCTGATCCTGCTGCTAGCGCTGCCGATGTTTGGCCCGGCTGCCGCTACACCGGACGTCGACTGGCAGCGGCAGCATTTCCTGGAGGTGCACGGCCGCATTATGCGCGGGCAGGCGGTTGATGTGGAGACTGAGATCGCCGCTCTGCAAGGCTACGTGCTGGCGCCGTATCTGGAGTACTCCTATCTGCAACGCCGTCTTGCAACTGCAGAAAAAAGTCGGGTTGCCGCGTTTCTGACAGAGCACCAGGAGTTGCCGGTGGCCGGGCAGTTGCGGGTCGCTTATCTGCAGCTGCTGGCACGGCAAGGGCGCTGGTGGGACTTCGAGCAGCTCTACCAGCCTACCTCCGATGCCGAGCTGCAATGTCATCAGCTACGGGCCCGCCTGGCGCGGGGCGCGATCGACAAAAGTTGGCTTGAGGCGGCCGAGAAACTATGGCTGGTCGGGCGGTCGCAGCCAGCGGCCTGCGATCCTGTGTTTGCCGAGTTGTATGAGCGTGACGCTGTCAGCGCCGATAAGGTGTGGGAGCGAGTCACGCTGCTTATCGAGGGCGGCAATGTTCAGCTTGCCGAGAGCTTCCGCAAGCATCTCGATCCGGCTCGGCGGGAATGGCTGGAGCACTGGTTGGCCGGTCACCGTCGCCCGCGGCAAGTACTGGAGCGGCCCAGCTTCCCTTTGGTGGGTCCCTTTGCGGCGCAGATCGTTACGCACGCTCTGCGCCGACTGGGCGGGGAGGACCCGGCGGCGGCGCTGGATTTCCTGGCACACTACGAGCGCGACGACCTGCTGTCGCCGGCTCAGAAAGCCAATACCGCCCGGGATATCGCGTTACGGGCAGCTTATAGCCAGGATCCGCGTGCGCTCGCTTGGTTGGACGCGCTGCCGCCTGGCGTGGTCACTGACAACGTGCGGCTGTGGACGGCACGCATGGCGTTGCGCACCCAAAACTGGCCACGCCTGCTTGAAGCTATCGCCGCATTGCCGAGCAAAGACAACCAGACCCCGCAGTGGAACTATTGGCGAGCACATGCGCTGGCCGCCACGGGGCAGCAGCAGGAAGCGCAGACGGAGTTCATGCTGCTGGCGCTGGAGCGCCATTACTACGGCTTCCTCGCTGCAGACCGGTTGGCTTTGCCTTACAACCTCAACCATGTGGCGACGGCTATTGCCG
>DASULL010000302.1:0-2384 GCA_036278215.1 Gammaproteobacteria bacterium
TCACCGACATAAATAAAAGTATTGGCGAAGATCATTGAGCGGCCGATTCGCTGGATGTCGACCCGTGCCTCCAGCCAGTCGCCAACCTGGGCGGCGCCGGCATAGTCGGTGGTCAGGTTGACCGTAGCGATCGGCAGCTCCCAGCCGGTGGCGCAGGCGATGTTATAGCCGAGCGCGATATCGGCCAGCGTCGCAATCAGGCCGCCATGCGCGGTACCCCGTACGTTGCAATGCTTCTCCTCGATCCGCACGCCGACGTAACGGGTGCCGTCGTCGCATTGCTTTTCATAAAACGGCCCGGCCAGCTCCCAGAATGGAGCTTGCCGCACGGTGGGCTTGTATCCCTCGGGCACTTGCATAGCAGCCTCAATACTCAATAAACGTGGTGTTACGCGTCGGCGCCGGGGACTGTAACCCGGTAGCCTTCGATGAATTCCGGCGGCATGCGCCGCGCCCTGCCGGTGACCATATCGACACATACCCAATGGGTGCGCCCGGTGAGCACCGTCTTGCCATCGGCTGCACGAATAATCTGGTAATCGCGGTAGGTGGAAAGCTTGCCGTCGTTGCCGCTGATCCAAGTACCAATCAGCAGCTCTTCCCCAAGAAAGGTGGGCAGCAGGTAGTCCAGCTCGTGGCGCCGTGCCACCATGCCGCAACCGAGACGGCGGTAGTCGTCCATGGAAAATCCGAGGCTCTTGGAATGAGCCCAGGCGGCCTGCTCTAGCCAGCCGAGGTAAACGACATTATTGGTGTGCTCCATCTCGTCGATGTCGGACGCAGCGACGACCACCCGCTCGATAAACGGCGACGGTACCTTCCAGGCCAATGGCTTCATTGGTTCTTCCAACAAGTTTGGTAAATCGGATCCGGCCGCAGCGACAACCAACTGCAGACCGCCCGCCGCACCCTACTGCGCTGGGCCGGCATGTTCAAGATGGCCGATCCAGCGCCTGGGCCGAGACATCGTTCTCAGCACGTGCTCGTTTCTTATATAAGAGCCTTGCGGCAACGCGTGCCAAGGGGTAGCGTTGCGGATTACAGAGTCTGTTTCACCAAACTGTCATATAGTTTGCTGAACTAAGTTCTTAACGGCGCATGCACCAGGCGTGCTTCCGTCATCCTGATCTCGTGTGGGAACCAGCGTGGCCAAAACATACATTAGCGGCAGCGGTCTTTTTACTCCTCCGGATTCGATCTCGAACGAGGAGCTCGTTACCTCCTACAATCGCTATGCGACGGATTTCAATAACGCCCACGCTGCCGACATTGAAGCCGGCCGCGTGACGGCACTGCCGCTCTCCAGCGACGAGTTCATCACCAAGGCATCCGGTATCCGCAGCCGGTACGTGCTTAACAAAGCCGGCGTGCTCAACACCGAGGTCATGCACCCTATCCTGCCGGTGCGATCCGAAGACGAGCCCTCCATCCAGTGCGAGATGGCGGTGCAAGCGGCCCGGGAAGCCATGCAGCGCGCCGGCAAAAAGCCGGAAGACATCGACGCCGTGCTGGTTGCCTGTTCCAACCTGCAGCGCCCGTATCCGGCGGTTGCCATCGAAGTGCAAGAAGCGTTGGGCATCGACGGTTTCGCCTTCGACCTGAACGTGGCCTGCTCGTCCGCCACCTTTGGCATCCAAACGGCGGCGGACGCGGTCGCCAGCGGCCGGGCTCGCACGGTGCTGATGGTGAATCCGGAAATCTGCTCTGGCCATCTGAATTTCCGCGACCGCGACAGTCACTTCATTTTCGGCGATGCCTGCACCGCAGTGATAGTGGAGCAGGAAGAAACGGTGACCGCTGATCACCCGTTCGAAATTGTCGGGACGCGCTTGCAGACCAAGTTCTCGAACAATATCCGCAATGATTTCGGCTTTTTAAACCGGACGGAAAACCCGCCGCGCGAGCCGCAGCAGCTGCTATTCCGCCAGCAAGGCCGCAAAGTTTTCAAGGAAGTGGTGCCGCTGGTGCAGGAGCTGATCCTGCAGCATTTGGCCGACCTGGGGCTGGAGGCGAGCGATCTGCGCCGCTTGTGGCTGCACCAAGCCAATCTCAACATGAACAACCTGATCGCCCGCCGCGTACTGGGCCGCGATCCCAGCGAAGATGAGGCACCGGTGATCCTGGATCGCTACGCCAATACCAGCTCGGCCGGCTCCATCATCGCCTTCCATCTCCACCATGAGGATCTGGCGGCCGGCGATCTGGGGGTAATCTGCTCCTTTGGCGCCGGCTATTCGGCCGGCAGCGTAGTGGTACGTCGCGCCGCGCGCTAGCTCGAAAAAGCCGGTGCCACTGCGGCGGCACCGGCTTTTACCTCAAGACAGCGGCTTTACGCCGGAAGCGAACACCCAGCGTTCGTCATAGGAGGGCACATCGACCAACCG
>DASULL010000303.1:0-12794 GCA_036278215.1 Gammaproteobacteria bacterium
ACAGCCAGGGCGTAGCGGCGATCAGGCCACCAAGGGGGATGAACGCCAGCGCGTGGGTGAAGTGGCGGTGATATTCGATGGCGAGCAGCGGATCGGACGCACTGCCGATCAGCACGTCCAGATCCGGAATGAGCCCGCCGACCGCACCTGCCAGCCAGGCGTGCCGCAACCGGCGGCCGCACACTGCCTGTGCCGCCGCTGCGCCCAACAATCCTTGTGTCAACGGATCCATAGCGGTAAGGGCCTATTTCTTCTGCGATTTGGCCAGCGCCTGGTCGATGTCCCAGATGATGTCGTCGACTGTCTCCAGCCCAACCGAGATCCGCACCATGTCGGCGGTAACGCCGGCCTTCTCCAGATCTTCGTCGGCCAGTTGGCGATGGGTGGTCGACGCCGGATGGATCACCAGGGTTTTGGCATCGCCGATGTTGGCCAGATGCGAGAGAAACTGCGCCGACTCGATGAATTTGGCGCCGGCCTCGCGACCGCCCTTGACGCCGAAGGTGAACACCGAACCGGCCCCCTTGGGCAGATACTTCTTGGCCAGTTCGTGGTAGCGATCGCCCGGCAGTCCGGCGTACTTGACCCAGGAGATCTGCGGGTGGCCTTGCAGAAACTCGGCGATCTTGAGGGCGTTTTCGACGTGCCGGTCCATGCGCAGCGGCAGCGTCTCCAGCCCCTGCAGGAACAAAAAAGCGTGCATGGGCGCCAGCGCCGGCCCCAGGGTGCGCAGCGGCTCGCAGCGGGCTTTCATGGTAAAGCCGAAGTCGCCGAAGGTCTCGTAGAAGCGCACGCCGTGGTAGCCGGCGGAGGGCTCCACCATGGTCGGGAAGTTGCCGTTGTCCCAGGGAAACTTGCCGGATTCGACCAGCACGCCGCCGATGGCGGTGCCGTGACCGCTGATGAACTTGGTGGCCGAGTGCAGCACGATATCGGCGCCGTGCTCGATCGGCCGGCACAGATACGGGCTGGCCATGGTGTTGTCGATGAACAGCGGCAGACCGGCGTCGTGGGCGACCTTGGCGAGCGCTTCGATGTCGACCACGTTGCCGACCGGGTTGCCGATGGTTTCCGCGTACAGCACCTTGGTCTTGGGTGTGAGCGCGCGGCGGAAGTTTTCCGGGTCGTCGGCATCGACGAAGGTGGTGTTGATGCCCATCTTGCGGAACTGCACGTTCAACTGACTGAAAGTGCCGCCATACAAGGTGCTGGCTGCGACGATCTCGTCGCCTTGCTCCAGGATGGTGAGCAGCGCCGTCATCTGCGCCGCCATGCCGGAAGCTGTCGCCACCGCCGCCCGGCCGCCTTCCAGCGCCGCCATGCGCTCCTCGAACACGGCGTTGGTCGGGTTCATCATCCGGCTGTAGGTATTGCCGAAGGTCGACAGATTGAACAGGTTGGCGGCGTGCTCGGTGGAATCGAACACGAACGAGGCGGTCTGGTAGATCGGCACGGCGCGCGCGCCGGTGGCGATATCAGGCACTTGGCCCGCGTGCAGGCAGAGAGTCTCGAAGCCGTAGTTGCGATCAGCCATGGAAATCTTCCGTCAGTAAACCTGGATGCGCGGCCGCTTGGCCGAAATGACTTTGGTGTTGACGCCGACGAAATTGAGCCCGCCGAACAGACGGGCATATTCGATCTTGATGCAGCGATCCATCACCACCTGCAGCCCCGCCTCCTCGGCACGAGCGGCAGCTTCGTGGTTGATCACACCGATCTGCAGCCACAGCACCTTGGCGCCGATAGCGATGGCATCGTCGACCAGCGGCGGCACGTCTTCCGGCCGACGAAACACGTCCACCACATCGACCGGCTCCGGAATATCCTTCAGGCTGGGGTAGCAGCGCTGGCCCAGCACTTCCTCATAAGCCGGATTGACCGGGATCACCCGAAAGCCGTGATCCAGCATGTACTTGGCGGCGAAGTTGCTGGGCCGGTGCCAATTGGCCGACAGACCGACCACGGCAACCGTCTTGTAGTCGTTGAGAATCCGGCGGATGCCTTCGATATCGTCTACCGGCATGGCACGCTCCTGTTGTTCGGATAGCTGCGAGTATCTGCGCTGGCAACCCGTGGTGACACGCGATCAGCGCTGCAGCGGATTGTACAGTGTGCTGCTGTTAAAATCGGCGCCGACAGGCAGCAACAACACCGACTTGACCGGTGGGCGCTGCCGGTGTTTTTCAGCCAATCCGACGGCACATCCTTGAAAGTCAAGGTAAAACAACCTCATCTACCTCTGTGTTTCTTTAAGTAAGACAAAAGGAAAGGAGTTCTTGCATGCACCTGCACACGCGCCTCACCCGCTGGCTGGCCGCTTTAGTCGGCAGCGTTTTTCTCAGCTTTAGCCTCATGCTGCCGAGCGCTCAGGCCGCGATGATCGGTACCCACGCGCTGGTTCAGCAGGAGCAACTGGAACAGCAGCGTCACGAACTCAAGCAGTTCCTTGCCCGTGACGGCATCCGCGACCAACTGATCGCCTGGGGCGTCAACCCTGACGATGCCCGGACCCGAGTCGACAGCCTCAGCGCCCAGGAAGTTGCTCAGATGTCCGAACGCATGCAGGAACTGCCTGCCGGTGGTGATGTGCTCGGTGCAGTGGTGTTCATATTTCTGGTGCTGCTGGTGACCGACATTCTCGGCTTCACCGACATCTTCCCGTTCGTCCGCAGCGTCCGCGACTGATGCCGGCCCCGCGTGCATCAGCCCTCGGGCTGATGCTGGGGCTGCTGGTCCTTGCCGGCTGCGCCGCCACTGGACCATCGGCCCCTAGCCATGAGCTGCTCCCGCGCGCGGCGGTCGAACTGGTGGACGTGCCTTTCTATCCGCAGGAGCGCTATCAGTGCGGTCCGGCTGCGCTCGCCATGATGCTGGACTGGAGCGGCACCAGCGTCGGGTCCCAAGCCCTTACCGATAAGCTTTACATCCCCGCCCGCCAGGGCAGCTTGCAGCCCGAACTGGTGGCCCAGGCCAGGCAACACCAGCGGCTGGTTTATCCGATACGCGGCGAGCCGCAGGCGCTGCTGGACGAGCTCGCCGCGGGCCATCCGGTCCTGGTTCTGCAGAATCTGGCATTGCCCTGGTGGCCGCGCTGGCATTACGCCGTGGTCATAGGCTATGAGCCGAAACGCGGCGAACTGCTATTGCGCTCCGGCACCACTAAACGCCACCGGATTCCGTTATCGACGTTTCTGCATACCTGGGCACGAGGCAACAACTGGGGCATCGTCACACTCAGGCCTGGCCACATTCCGGCAACTGCCGAACCCGGGCCTTATCTGGCGGCGGCCTTCGATCTGGAAGCGGCAGGCTTGCCTGAGCAGGCAGCAACAGCGTACCGGGCTGGTATCAACCAATGGCCGGGGCACCCCGGGCTGCGCGTTGCGCTAGCCAATCACTACTACACGGCCGGCCGGACCCTAGACGCAGCGGAGGTTTTACAACAAGGAGTAAGCGCCGGTGCGGCGGACGGCGACCTCTACAACAACCTGGCGCTGCTCCTAGCTGACTTGGGCCGCTGGGATCAGGCTGAAGCGGCGGCGCAACAGGCAGTACGGTTTGGGGGGCCCAACAGCAGGCAGTACCAGGATACGCTTGCGGAGGTGTGTCGGCGGTATCCGGAGGGAGGCTGCGCTGCGGAGACACAGCCGGGCTGGAACTGACCATCAAGGCTGGAAGGGGCAGAAAGAAAGTACTGTTACTTTCGCGCCTCTTCCAGCCTTGATGGCGAGATGCGTTCTGTTCCTTCTACGATAAAACCGAGCTCTTTTAGAACCCGATCCGAATGCCCAGCTGGGCGCTGTCGTCCAGTTCGTAATCGTGGCGGTAGTCGGAGAGATCGACCTTGAGCTTGCGGTAGCCTACGAATACGGCGGCGTGATCGGACACTCCCACCTCAATGCGGGCGGACATTTCCTTCAGCTTGTCGATATCGCCGAAGGCGAGGATGCCCGGTGCGATCCAACCCTCGAACACCAGCGAAACCGGCACCTGTGCCGCCAGGCTGAAACCGATATTCCCGCCGATAGCGACTGCCCCCATCGTCTCGTCGATCTCGTCCAGGTCGCCTGCATACCCCTGCAGACCAACGCCGAGACGGAACGACGGGCTCACCCGGTTGGTGGAAAGCAACCGCAGGGTGCCGACCAGATCATCGTTTTCATTGAACAGGACACCGATGCCAAACTCGCCACCGCGCATCCCCCAAGGGTCTGTCGATGTGGAATAGAGGAACTGGGCCATATCGTCGTTGAGTGCAAGTTCCAGGCTTCGGGCGTGAACCGTAGGCACCAGGGCGAGGGAAAGAGCGAGTGCGGAAACCAGTCGGCGCATGACATTCTCCTTGTCTATAACATGCGAACGGCGGATCCTAACAAACTCTCGCGAGCGGTTGCGACTCAAAACTGGTGACCACAGCCTTAGAGCATGGTCAGATGCTCATCGGCGGCACGCTCTGAACTGCAGGCCACCAACCAGTGAAAGGACGCCATCATGATTACCTCACCCCTGCTCCCCCAACTCAAAGGTTATATCGGTGGGCGTTGGACGGCGGGACCGGACGACCACCAGGTGGTAGTCCACAACCCGGCCACCGGCGAAGAGTTGGCCCGCATCCCCGCCATGGGTGCGCCGGAAACACGGGAAGCGGTTGCCGCAGCCAGCCAGGCGCTGGACCAATCGATCGATCTGGAAACCCGCCGCGATTGGCTCAACCGCATCGTCGCAGCGCTGCTGCGCGACAAAAAAGAGATCGGCCGGATTCTGACGCTCGAACATGGCAAGCCGTGGCCGGAGGCAGAGGTCGAGGTTGAATATGCCGCAGGCTTCTTCCGCTACTGCGCCGACAACCTCGATGTGCTGAAACCGCGTGTCATCGACGAACGGCCACGCAACATGACCTGGACCGTGTATTGCCGCCCGGCCGGCGTAGCGGCTCTGATCACGCCCTGGAATTTTCCCATTGCCATGATCGCGAAAAAGCTGGCCCCCGCCTTGGCTGCCGGCTGCCCGACGGTAATCAAGCCGTCATCGAAAACCCCGCTGACCATGATCGCGCTGTTCGCGCTGCTGGAGCGCGAACTGGATCTGCCGGCCGGTATGGTCAACCTGGTGATCGGTCCGGCTGACGCAATCGGCAATGCGCTGTGCGAACATCCGGACGTCCAGGTGGTGAGCTTCACCGGCTCCACCGAAGTCGGCCGCCAACTGATGGCTCGCTGCGCATCGCAGGTAAAAAAGATGGCGCTGGAGCTGGGCGGCAATGCGCCGTTCCTGGTCTTTGCCGACGCCGACCTCGATCTCGCCGCCGACCAGCTGATGGCGAATAAATTCCGTGGCGCCGGCCAAACCTGCGTCTGCGCCAATCGGATTCTGGTACAGCGGGAGGTGCTCCAACCATTCGGCGAAAAAGTGACCGAGCGGGTATGCCGCCTCAAGGTCGGCAATGGCATGGAACCGGACATCGATATCGGTCCCCTGATCGATCGCAATGGATTCAATAAAGTCCGCCGCCATGTCGAGGATGCTCTTGCCAAGGGAGCGCAGTTGCTAGCCGGGGAACTGCCGGCGCCGGCCAGCCGCGATTGGGGCTGTTTCTATCCGCCCAGCGTACTGACCGGGGTACAAACCGATATGGTCGTGCAACACGAGGAAACGTTCGGTCCGCTGGTGCCCTTGCTGCATTTCGCTGACGAAAACGAAGCGGTGCGCCTTGCCAATGCCACCGAATTCGGTCTGGCCTCTTACCTATTCACCGCCGACGACGACCGCGCCCAGCGGGTGATCCGCCAGCTCCGCTTCGGCCACGTCGGTTACAACACCGGCTCCGGGCCTACTCCGGAAGCGCCTTTCGGCGGCATGAAGCAGTCCGGCATTGGCCGCGAGGGCGGCATCGAGGGGCTGTTCGAATTTGTCGAGCCGCAGACGGTGCCACGGGGATTCTGAGGCCGCCACGCCGGCCGGTGGAGCCGGCTCACAACCGCTGCCAAGGTTTGCGCCGCCAGCCTGTCGGCCGCTCACGCGGCCATCTCGGCCCTAAAGGCCTTTAGGCCCTTCACGGGTCCACAGGGCCCTGGGGTCCATCGGCCCCTTCATGGTTCCTCCTACAGGCGGTACCACTCATGAGTGGCAGGGCCTTCTTTTGTAGGAGCGGCTTTAGCCGCGAGAGCCGGCCACAAGGCCAGCACAACAAGCCCCAGACAAGGCAATGGCTCAAGCAGCCGCCTCCAGGGCGTCTTCCTTGGCGCCTTTATAGTTATTTTCTTCCTCTTTCTCTGTACCCTCTCTAGCTGGCTTTTCTGGAGCAGTCGATGCAAGCCCCAACCGAGCGCTTTTCCGACCGGGTCGCGGACTATGTCCGCTATCGCCCGAGCTATCCGGAGGCGGTATTCGACCTGCTGGCGCGCCGATGCGGCTTAGCGCCGGGCACGGTCGTTGCCGATATAGGCGCCGGCACCGGCATCTTCAGCCAACTCCTGCTGCAGCGGGGGGCACGAGTATTTGCGGTCGAGCCAAACGCGGGCATGCGAGCGGCGGCCGAGCGGCTGCTGGCGCACCAGCCAAACCTCACCAGCGTCGCTGGCACGGCCGAGGACAGTGGCCTCCCGGACGCCGCTGTCGACCTGATCACGGCAGCCCAGGCATTCCACTGGTTCGATCGCAGCAAGGCGCGGGCCGAATTCATGCGCATCCTCAAGCCTGGCGGCCACCTCGCCCTGATCTGGAACGAGCGGGAAGTACAAACCACGCCGTTTCTGCAGGCATACGAGCGGCTGCTCCAGAACTACGCTCCGGAATACGGCGTGGTCGATCACCGCCACATCTCAGTCACGGATGTGGCGGCCTTCTTCCAACCCGGGCGAGTGGAGTTTGCCGCGTTTCCTTACAGCCAGCAGTTCGACTATCCGGGACTCAAGGGCCGGCTGCTGTCGTCTTCCTATGCCCCGGCCGCCGGTCATCCGAATCATGAACCAATGCTGGCGGAGCTACGGGCCATCTTCGATCGCTATCAAGCATCCGGCCGCGTCGTCTGGCATTACCGGACAAGGGTGTTTTACGGCCGCCTGGCAAACCAGTAAGCCCCGGTTCCAGGCGGCGCTGGACAGGACAAGATGGCGCCGGCCTACCGAGCGGAATTCTAGCTGACGATTTCCCAGTCGCCGCTGGCGGTTCGGCAGGCGGTGCCGGTGACATCCTTACGCTCGCCTTCCACATTCATCGTGAACCGCCGGCAGGGGCGACCTTCCTGGGAGAAGGTTTCGGTAGGCGTCACTTCATAGCGCTTGCCGGTATCCGGATTGGTCCAGGTTCTGGTCTCACCCGTACCCTGAGTCTCCAGCGCGCCAGCAACCTGCTCGCGGTCGCGATTATCCATGTACTTACCGACCTCACGCCCCAGAAAAGCGCCGCCCAGCGCGCCGACAATAGTCCCGGTCCTGCCGCCCACCTGACTACCCAACACAGCGCCAACGGCGCCGCCGGCAAGCGTGCCAGTATCCTGTTTAGTCTCACAACCGGCGAGAGCGATCAGCGCCAGTACTGTTATGACAAAAATCACGACCTTCTTCATCACGATCTCCTCCGATGAGGATCGGCTCAGCAGACCCTTTAAGCTGCGGGTCGGATGACTTGTTGGAGGCGCTCGCTCTTAGGCACAAGAGCTTCCGGGCGATGTCAGCCGGCGTTCAGGAAATGTTAAGTCGCCGGCTCGTAATCTCGTCTTGAACAACGCCACCCCTACGGAGGGTCGACATGAAAACCAACACTCGCGCAACCGCCCTTCTGCTTGCCGCCAGTCTGCTGTTCAGCGGAGCCGCCACCGCCGGTAAGGCCAAAGGCCATGAGCGGCACCGACACGAAGGCCCGCACTACGACTATGCCAAGGTGATTAGCGTCGTCCCGGTGACCCACATCATCGAAACTTCGCGTCCCGAGCGGGAATGCTGGCAGGAAGAGGTCGTGCATGAAACGCGCGGCGGTTCCGATCTGGGCGGAATGGTGCTGGGCGGCGTCGTTGGCGGAGTCATCGGCAACCGCTTCGGTGGCGGCGACGGCAAAAAGGTGGCAACGGTGGCCGGCACTATCGCCGGCGCCGCCATCGGCCAAGAGATGACGCGCGGTCCTGGCCACAGCTATTCCACTTACGAGGACCGCTGCCGCACTTACCGTACCCGCCATACCGAGGAACGCATTGTCGGCTACGACGTTCACTATCGTTACAATGGTCAGGAGTACGTCACCCGAACCGACCGCGATCCGGGCCAGCGCATCAAAGTGCGCGTTACGGTCACGCCGGTGCTGTAAGCACCGGCAGCCAGCGGCGGCGCGTGAACCATGGGGAAAACAATGTCGATCCGACACGCCCTTTTGGCCCTGAGCACTGCCCTGCTGCTGGCGGCAACGTCCATGCAGGTGGCCGAGGCCCGCCCACCACAGTCCCTACAACAGGCCCAAGCCGCTCCACTCAGTCTGAACGAGGCGGCGAAAATGGTGCAGCAGCGTGTCGGCGGGCGGGTCTTGGCAGCGGAAGTCGCCCAAAGTAACGGCCAGACCTACTACCTGATCCGTATCCTGGTCCGTAAGGGGCAGGTGAAGGTGTACCGGGTCGACCCACATAGCGGCCGGATGTTCTGAGGCAAGCATGCGCATCCTGATCGTCGAAGATGAACCCTCCCTGCGGCAACAACTGCTCTCGCGGCTGGAGGCGGCCGGGCATGTGGTCGACGCCGCGCCCGATGGGGAGGAAGGGCTCTATCTGGGACGGGAGTACCCGGTCGATCTCGCCATTATCGATCTTGGCCTGCCGAAACTGCCGGGAATCGAGCTGATCGGGCAGTTGCGCGCTGCCGGCCGCGCCTTCCCCATCCTTGTCTTGACAGCCCGTGATCGCTGGCAGGACAAGGTCGAGGGCCTGGAGGCCGGGGCCGACGATTACCTGGTCAAACCGTTCCAGATGGAAGAACTGCTGGCCCGGGTCAACGCCCTGCTTCGCCGCGCCGCCGGCTGGACCCAATCGGTGCTGGAAGCGGGCCCGATCCGGCTCGATCCACGCAGCCAGACGGTGACCGTCAGCGGTCAGCCTATCGACCTTACCGCCTTCGAATACCGCCTGCTGGAATACCTGATGTTCGAAGCCGGCAAAGTGGTTTCCAAGGCAGACATTGTCGAGCGGCTTTATAACGAAGACGAGGAACGCGACAGCAACACCATCGAGGTTTTCATCGGTCGCTTGCGCAAAAAGCTCGACCCTGACAACAGCCTGCTGCCGATCGAAACCCTGCGTGGCCGCGGCTACCGGTTCACGCTGTGCTGATTTCCTTGCGCCGCCGTCTGCTGCTGGTTGCGGGCGTGGTTGTCCTTGTTTTTCTCGGCCTCACCGGCGGCGTCCTCGACCAAGCATTTCGCCAAAGCCTGGAGCGGGCCGAGGCCGACCGTCTGCTCGGGGTCGTCTATACCATTCTTGCCGCAGCCAACCTTGAGCAGGACAAGCTGGCCCTGCCAGCAGAACTGCCGGACGCTCGCTTGAGCACCCCGGCTTCCGGCCTGTACGCCATGGTTCTTGGCACTGCCGGACCGGAATGGCGCTCGCCATCGCTGCTGGCGAAGAGCTGGCAGCCGGACTTGCGCCTTCAGGCCGGAGAAACGCGCAGTTATCGCACTTCCGCCGCTAGCGGCAGCCTACACGCGCTGGCCTACGGCCTCTCCTGGGAAGACGCATTCGGCCGACAAGCCGCCTTCACTATTCATGTTGCCGAAGAGCCGGCCGGCTACCAAGCGCAGCTAGCGGCTTTTCGCGCCAGTCTTTGGGGCTGGCTCGGCGCCGCGGCAGTCGCTCTGCTGATCGCGCAGGTATTGGTGCTGCACTGGAGCTTGCATCCGCTGACAGCGGTGGCCCGCGATCTACGGGATATCGAGCTCGGTCGAGCCGAGGAACTGAGGGGCCGCTATCCGCTCGAGATCGCCGGGCTTATTCGTGGCCTCAACCGGCTGCTGAAGAGCGAACGCGAACGCACGGCCCGCTATCGCGACACCCTCGCCAACCTCGCCCACAGTTTGAAAACACCGCTGACGGTGCTGCGCACAGCCCTGGAGAGTGGACACATTGAGCAGGCAGAAGCGCTGGAGCAGGTCGACCGGATCGATGCCAGCGTGCAGTATCAGCTGCGCCGCGCCGCCGCCAGCGGCCACTTGCTGTTGAGCGCACCTCTACCGGTCGCACCGGTGCTGGAACGGGTACTGCGGACGCTGGCCAAAGCGTACTACGACAAGACATTACAGGTGGAAAGCATTTGCGCGCCCGCGACGACCTTTCCCGGCAGCGAGGGCGATCTGATGGAGTTGCTCGGCAACCTGCTGGACAATGCCCACAAATGGGCCCTAAACCATATCCGTATCCACGCCGAACCGCTTGCCGATGGCCTGGGACTGCTGCTGGTAGTCGAGGATGATGGGCCCGGCATAGATCCCGCCAAGGCGGAGGCCTTGCTCGCCCGCGGTGTACGCGCCGACGAGCAGGTCCCCGGCCACGGCATCGGCCTTGCGGTAGTGGCCGACTTGGTGGCCGGTATCAATGGCCGCCTGCAGATCGAGCGCAGCGACCTGGGTGGCGCTCGGTTCCGAGTGGAATTGCCGGGCTGGTAGGGATAAAGCTCGCCACAGCCGCCGGCCGAGAAATCAGCACAGTGCGACCAGCGGGAGTCGGTGTGATTAACCCTTCGGCCGCTGCCGCGGCCGGCACATACCGCCAACGCACTGTTATTGGCGTGTCAGCGGTGCTTCCATAGCAGTGTCGGCGGCAAGAAAAATCTGCTCGGCATCGACCGGGTCGAAGCGGTAGCCCTCGTTGCAGAAGTCGCAGTGGACTTCTACCTGGCCTTGCTCCTGCAGAATCTCCCGCACTTCCTCCTGTCCCAGTGACCGCAGCATGTTGCCGACCCGCTCCCGCGAGCAAGTGCACTGGAAGTGGAACGGACTGGGGTCGAACAGGCGGATGTCCTCCTCGTGGAAGAGGCGGTGGATGATGGCAGCGGCATTCAGCTGGAGCAATTCGGCATCGGTGATGGTCGCCGCCAGCGCCTCGGCGCGGTTCCAGGCATCTTCATCCAAGGTAGCGCCCGGCAAGCGCTGGATCAGCATGCCGGCAGCGCGGTTTTCATCGGCGACCAGCCAGACCCGAGTCGCCAGCTGCTCCGAGTTCTGAAAGTAGTTGTCCAGCGCACTGGCAAGACTGCCGCCTTCCAGTGCCACGATCCCCTGGTAGCGCTCCCCTTCATCCGGATCGATGGTGATCGCCAGGTAGCCGTCCGGACACAGCTCGCCCAAAGCGGCCTCCGCCGGAAGCTCGCCTTGCCAGCGGGCCAGCGCCCGCAAGCCACCCTCGCTGGTGGCCTGTACCACCAGAAGCGTCAACCCTTCTTCGCCCTTGCCCTGCACCTGCAAGCTGAGCGAACCGCGGAACTTGATGGTGGAGCTGAGCAGCGCGGCGGCGGCCATGGCCTGGCCAATCAGATTACGCACCACCGGGGGATAAGCGCGGCGCATGATCACGCCCTGGTAGGCATCCTCCAGGTGGACGATCTCACCGCGCACGTTGGCGCGCTCGAACAGGAAGCGGTAAAGATGATCGGGTGTGTTCATATCGAATACCGACAACGGGATGGTGCCTGGGTTCCAGGAGAAGCAACGCGCAATCAGTTTGTCTCGCAGAGGAAAAAACAGAAAAGGGCTCGCACTAAAGACAAGGCCATGGAAAAGCACAAAGCATTAATATATGCCTTTATGCTTCTTTAATAGCCGCTAATGTTTTAGCAACGAGCCCAGTCCCGCCTTCTATCTCTACGGCCAAAATCAACCGCCCGATGGACCGAGCTTCTGCTTGAGCAGCTCGTTCAGCTGGGCCGGGTTAGCCTTGCCTTGGCTGAGCTTCATCACCTGGCCGACGAAAAAGCCGAGCAGCTTGTCCTTGCCGGCCTTGTACTGCTCCACTTGGCCTGGGTTGGCCGCGATCACCTGGTCGATCATGGCTTCGATGGCGCCGCTGTCGGTGACCTGCTTCAAGCCACGCTGGTCGATGATCTCGTCAGCCGTGCCCTCGCCATCCCACATCGCCTCGAACACGTCCTTGGCAATCTTGCCGGAGATAGTGTTGTCCTGAATGCGCAGCAGCAACTGGCCAAGCAGCTGCGCCGACACTGGCGATGCGGCAACTTCGATACCGGTTCGATTAAGCGCCCCGGACAGCTCGCCCATCACCCAGTTGGCGGCGAGCTTGGCTTGCTGACCGCAAGCTTGGACGACCTCTTCATAGTAATCGGCCAGTTCACGGCTGCTGGTGAGCACGTCGGCATCGTACTGCGACAGGCCGTACTGCTCCATGAAGCGGTTGCGCTTGGCATCGGGCAGCTCCGGCAAGGTCTGGCGGACGGCGTCGAGGAACTCGGCGGTCACTGCCAGCGGCAGCAGATCAGGATCCGGGAAGTAGCGGTAGTCGGTCGCTTCTTCCTTGGCCCGCATGGAGCGGGTTTCGTTCTTGTCGGCGTCGTACAGGCGGGTTTCCTGCACCACCCTGCCGCCGGCCTCCAGCACGTCGATCTGCCGCTCCACCTCGTGGTTGATAGCGCGCTCGACGAAACGAAACGAGTTGATGTTCTTCAGCTCGACTCGGGTGCCGTAGCGGCTGTCGCCTTTGCGGCGGACCGAAACGTTGGCATCACAGCGGAAGCTGCCTTCCTGCATGTTGCCATCGCAGATCTGCAGATAGGTGACCAAGCTGTGCAGCTTTTTCAGGTAGGCCACCG
>DASULL010000304.1:0-2613 GCA_036278215.1 Gammaproteobacteria bacterium
CTGGAAGAGCGCCGAGAAGGCCGCGGATGCTGCCGCAGCTATGGGAATTACCGCCGAGCGCCTGCATTCCCTGGGTTTGGTGGATGCCGTGATCCAGGAGCCGCTGGGCGGTGCCCACCGCGATCCGACGGCCATGGCGGCAACGCTCAAGGAGGCCCTGATCAGCCGTCTCGACGGTCTGGTGGCGCTGCCTCTCGATCGCTTGCTGGCGGAGCGGCATCGCCGGCTGATGGGTTTCGGCAACTTCAAGGAGGCGTGACCACGGTCGTGCTCGATCCGGAGGCGCTCTGGCAGCGCCTCCCGCAGCCCCCTCCCGGCGCCGGTTACTGCATCGCTTACAGCGGCGGCCGCGATTCCCATGTGCTGTTGCATCTGATGGCCGCCTTGCGCGGCCGGCTGGCTGTGCCGGTGCGCGCCGTACATATCAATCACGGCCTGCAGGCGGTGGCCGACACCTGGGGCGAGCATTGCCGGCAGATCTGCCAAGTCTTGAGCCTTCCGCTGACGGTGGTTGCGGTCAACTGCGAGATCGGTCCGGCCGCTTCCCTGGAGGAAGCCGCGCGGACCGCCAGGTACCGCGCCTTCGAGCAAATTCTTGCCGCGGACGAGATCCTGCTGCTGGCTCATCATCGCGATGACCAGGCGGAAACCCTGCTGTTGCGCCTGCTGCGAGGTGCCGGCGTACACGGGCTGGCCGCCATGCCGCGCATTCGGCCGCTGGGGCGCGGACAGTTGTTGCGTCCCTTGCTGGACGTACCGGCAATGGCGGTGGCGCAGTACGCCCAGGCCCAGGGACTGTCCTGGGTAGAGGACCCGAGCAACCGCGACGATCGCTTCGATCGCAACTTTCTCCGCTACCGTCTGCTGCCGCTGCTGACCGAGCGCTGGCCTGGGTACGCTGCGCCGCTGGTGCGGGCGGCCGAACATGCGCGTGAGGCAAGCGAACTCATCGATGCCCTGGCGGAGCTGGATCTTGAGCGCTGCCGGCGCGACGACGGCATTGATCTTGATGCGCTGCGCACGCTGACCGAGCCCCGCCAGCGCAATCTGCTGCGGCTGTGGCTGCGTCGCCGGGGGCTGCGGCCGCCGCCACAGGAACGTCTGCAAGCCGGGCTGCAAGCGCTCATCGGCGCCGCTTCGGATCGAGCTCCGCTGCTGGAGTGGGGTGGCGTCCTTTTGCGCCGCTACCGCAACCGACTGCTGCTCGACGTGACCGCCATGCCGCCGCCGCTGCCGTTTGCCTGGGATCTGAGCCGGTCATTGGATCTGCCGGGCGGACAGTGGCTGGTGGAGCCGGTAATGGGGGCGGGTTTGCGCCAGGAATTGCGGCAGGGGCGGGTGGAAGTGCGCTTCCGCAGCGGCGGCGAGCGCTGCCGCCCGACCGGCGATGTGCACAATCGCAGCTTGAAGAAACTGCTGCAGGAGCGGGCCGTGCCGCCCTGGCAACGCGGTTTGTTGCCGCTGGTTTATGTCGATGGCGAGCTGGCGGCGGTGGCCGATCTGTGGGTCTGCGAGGGCTTCCAGGCAGCGCCCGGCGAGCCGGGGTTGCGACTGGTGCGCATTGTGAATGAGGGTCCATTCTGATAAGGTGTGGCTCCGTCTCGAGAGTCTTCCAGAAGACCCTCACCTCTCCTCAGTTCTTCCAGAAAGCGCGCGCACTCACTTATGACGCGATATATTTTCGTTACTGGCGGCGTCGTTTCGTCCTTGGGAAAAGGCATTACGGCGGCGTCGCTGGGCAGTATCCTGCAAGCCCGTGGGCTCACGGTCAGCATGGTGAAGCTGGATCCGTACATCAACGTGGATCCCGGCACCATGAGCCCGTTCCAGCATGGTGAGGTTTATGTCACCGAAGACGGGGCGGAAACCGACCTGGATCTCGGCCACTATGAGCGCTTTGTGCGCATCCGCGTCGGCCGGGCCAACAATTACACCACCGGTCGCATCTACGAGAAGGTGATCCACAAGGAGCGCCGTGGCGAGTATCGCGGCGGGACGGTGCAGGTCATCCCGCACATTACCGACGAGATCAAGCGCTGCATCATGCAGGGCGCGGACGACGTCGACGTTGCCATCATCGAGATTGGCGGTACGGTCGGCGATATCGAGGCCATGCCGTTCCTCGAGGCGATCCGACAAATGGGCGCCGAATTCCGGCATCGCTGCCTGTTTCTGCACCTGACCCTGGTGCCCTACGTCGACAGCGCCGGCGAGTTGAAGACCAAGCCGACTCAGCACTCCGTCAAGGAGTTGCGCTCGATCGGTATTCAGGCGGACGTGCTGCTGTGCCGTGCCGCCAAGCCGGTACCGGAGGATGAGCGGCGCAAGATCGCGCTGTTCACCAACGTCGAGCCGCGGGCAGTCATCTCCGTGCCCGACGTCGACACTATTTACAAGGTGCCGCTGGTCCTCAATGCCCAAGGCCTGGACGACATCATTGCCGAGAAGCTCGGTCTGGAGCTGCCGCCGGCCGACCTGAGCGACTGGAAGGCGGTGGTCGATGCGCTGGAGTTCCCCCAAGGCGACGTGACTGTCGCCATGGTTGGCAAATACGTGGATTTCGCCGACGCCTACCTGTCGTTGACCGAGTCGCTGCGCCACGCCAGCGTTCAG
>DASULL010000305.1:0-10502 GCA_036278215.1 Gammaproteobacteria bacterium
GGGACCGTCTTCTCGAGGTTAACGATATGGATCTTGCTACGTTCCCCGAAGATGTACGGTGCCATCTTGGGATTCCAGTAGCGGGTCTGATGTCCGAAGTGAACACCGGCCTCCAGCATCTGCCGCATGGAGATGTTGGCCATGATTAAGCTCCTTGTAGGGTTGGGACCTCCATGTACCCCATGCGACAACTCCGGGGTCTGCTCGACCTCCGGGCACCCCGCCGCATGTGCCGGTACATGTGTGTATTTGCCGCTTGCGCGGCCGTGTTCGCTTGCCGAACCGATCATGCCGAATGCAAGCCGATCGTTTGCGAAACAAGCGGGCGCTTTATACCATACTCGGCTTGCACCGACAATTTACTTACTGTCGGCAGCCCCGCCCACCGCCTAGCCAGGATCGCTATATGGCCGTCACTATCAAGACCCCCGACGAGATCGAAAAGATGCGCGTCGCCGGCCAGCTCGCCGCCCGCGTGCTGAAAATGATCGAACCCTACGTCCAACCGGGCGTCACCACCGACGAGCTCGATCGTATCTGCCACGACTACATCGTCAATGAACTGCAGGCCATTCCTGCGCCGCTCAACTACCGCGGCTTCCCCAAATCGGTCTGCATCTCGGTGAACCACGTAGTCTGCCACGGGATTCCCGGCGACAAAGTGCTCAAGCGCGGCGACCTGGTCAACATCGATGCCACCGTCATCAAGGACGGCTATCACGGCGACACCAGCCGCATGTACTACGTTGGCGAGCCCAGCGTACTTGCCCGCCGATTGACCGAAGTCACCCATGAATGCATGCGGATCGGCATCGAGATGGTAAAGCCCGGGGTACGGCTTGGCGATATCGGCCATGCCATCCAGACGCATGCCGAGAGCCACGGTTTTTCCGTCGTGCGGGAATACTGCGGGCACGGTATCGGCCGGGAATTTCACGAAGAGCCGCAGGTGCTGCATTATGGCCAGCCCAACACCGGCATGGCGCTGCGGGCTGGCATGACCTTCACCATAGAGCCGATGATCAATGCCGGTCGTCCCGAAACCCGGCTGCTCAAGGACGGCTGGACCGTGGTGACTCGGGACCATAGCCTGTCGGCCCAATGGGAGCATACGGTGCTGGTGACCGAGGACGGCTTTGAGGTGCTGACTCGCCTGCCGGGCGATCCGATCTGACAGCGGAACGTCCATGCCAGGGCTGTCGCGCCTCCACCCCAACGACCCCGCCCTGTTCGACGCTGTAGGCTTCGACGCCGCGCTTGAGCGCGGCGCTCCTGCTCTTTCCCTGTTCCGAGCTGCACTGAAAGCCGGCAGCAACGCTCTGCTGGAGCAGTTTCACGCCGGCGTATCGGCGGCCGAACTGGTGCCGGCCCGAGCCCGCCTGGTCGATGCGGTAGTCGTGCGCGCCTGGCAGCATATTGTTGGCGCCGCCGAGGCGGCGCTGGTGGCGGTGGGTGGCTATGGTCGCGGCGAGCTGCATCCCGGCTCAGACGTCGACCTGATGATCCTGCTGCCGGATCACCACAATCCGGCGCTGGATGACCGCCTCGAGCGCTTCGTCGCCTTTCTCTGGGATATCGGTCTGGAAGTCGGCCATAGCGTGCGCTCGCTGGCCGATTGCGTGCGCGAATCCGCAGCCGACATCACAGTCGCCACCAACATCATGGAATCACGGCTGCTGACCGGCCCGCCGGAGCTGTATGCGCTCATGCGCGCTCAGACAAGCCCACCACAGCTTTGGCCCAGCCGGGCCTTCTTCGAGGCGAAGTGGCAGGAGCAGCAGCAGCGCCACCTGAAGTACCACGACACCGCCTACAACCTCGAACCGAACATCAAGGAAGGCCCCGGCGGGCTGCGTGACATCCACGTAATCGGCTGGGTGGCGAAGCGGCACTTCGGCGCGGAAACGCTGCAAGACCTGGTTGCGCACGATTTCCTCACGCCAGACGAATACGCCGAGCTGATCGCCGGCCAAACCTTTCTCTGGGACGTCCGCTTCGCCCTGCACAGCCTGGCCGGACGTTGCGAAGATCGGCTGCTGTTCGACTATCAGACTACGCTGGCTAAGCAATTCGGCCACCGCGACCAAGACCACAACCTGGCGGTCGAGCAGTTCATGCAGCGCTACTACCGCACCGTCATGGACCTCTCGCGCCTCAATGAAATGCTGCTGCAGCATTTTCAGGAAGCGATCCTCTACGCTCACAGCGATGAAGCGCCGGTGCTCATCAATAAGCGTTTTCAGATGCGCCGCGGCTTTATCGAAGCGACCCACCGCAACGTCTTCAAGCGCCAGCCGTTTGCCCTGTTGGAGGTGTTCCTGCTGATGCAGCAGCATCCGGAACTGAAAGGTGTACGCGCCTCCACCATTCGCCTGATCCGCCAGTACCGGCATCTGATCGACGACAGCTTCCGCGCCGACCCCCGCAATCGCAGCCTGTTCATGGAGATTCTGCGCCAACCGCGCGGCGTAACCCACGAGTTCCGCCGCATGCACCGCTACGGCGTCCTGGGGCTCTACCTGGTTCCTTTCGGCCAGATCAGCGGCCGTATGCAATACGACCTGTTTCATGCTTATACCGTCGATTCGCACACATTATTCGTACTGCGCAATCTGCGCCGCTTCGCCCTGGAGCAGCATCGCCACGAGCACCCGCTGTGCAACGCCCTCATGGCGCAGTTGCCAAAGCCCGAGCTGCTCTATATCGCTGCGCTCTTCCACGACATCGGCAAGGGCCGTGGCGGTGACCACTCGGTGCTCGGCGCCGAAGACGCCGAGGCTTTCTGCCGCGACCACGGGCTCAGCACTTACGACAGCCGCCTAGTGTGCTGGCTGGTGCGCCATCACCTGCTGATGTCGCTGACCGCACAGCGCAAGGACATCAGCGATCCGGCGGTGATCAACCAATTCGCCCGGGAGGTCGGCGATCCGGTGCACCTGGATCACCTCTACCTGCTCACCGTCGCCGATATTTGCGCCACCAGTCCGTCGCTGTGGAATTCCTGGCGCGACTCGCTACTCACCAACCTCTATACCGCCACAGCTCGAGCGCTGCGGCGCGGACTGGGCAATCCGCTGGAGAAAAACGAGCAGATCAGCGAAACCCAAAGGCAGGCCCGCCATCAGCTACGCGCCCGACTGCACCATATGGTGGTGCGGAAGATCTGGCGCAGCTTTCCCGAAGACTACTTCCTTCGCTACGCTGCCGACGAAATCGCTTGGCACACCGAAGCCATCGCCCATAGCACCCCGGCCGACCTGCCGCTGGTGCTGATCAACCCGCACAGTGAGCGCGGCGGCACGGAAGTTTTCGTCTATGCTGAAGACCGCGACAACACCTTCGCGGTCACCGTCGCCGTCCTCGACCAGCTCGGCCTCAACATCCAGGATGCCCGCATCACCGGTACCGACGACGGCTATACCCTCGACAGCTACCTGCTGCTGGAAGATGGCAACAGTCCAGTCACCGACGGGTATCGAGTAGCCGAAATCACCCAGGCGCTGCGCGCCGCCCTGCGCCAGCGGCCGCTGCGGCTGGCGCCGCCCATCAAATGCGCGTTACCAAGGCGGCTCAGGCACTTCAGCACCCCCACCCAGATCAACTTCAGCCTCGACCGGCGCAACAACCACACTGTGCTGGAGCTGATTACGGGCGACCGCCCTGGCTTGCTCGCTCACGTCGGCCATGCCTTCAGTCGCTGCGGCATCCGCATCAAGAACGCCAAGATCGCTACCGTGGGCGAACGAGCCGAGGACGTATTCTTCATTACCGACGCCGACAACCAGCCCTTGATCGACCTGGCTCGCCAGGAGGAACTTCGTCATGCTCTGGAAGATATCCTGAACGAGCCGCGGCAGGCTTAGGCGGGGGCAGCCGCCGCCCTGCAGCCTGTTCGGCGCGCTCTTTCGGCAGGAAGTTTCACCCCTCCCAACCACGAACACAGACAAGGGATTCTTCATGATCACGCTCTACGGCATCAAGAACTGCGACACCGTGCGAAAGGCCAGGCGCTGGCTGGACGAGCAAAGCGTCGCCCACCAGTTCCATGATTTTCGGGCCGATGGCCTGGAACCGGCGCTGCTGGAGAGTTGGGCCGACCAGCTCGGCTGGGAGCCGCTGCTGAACCGCCGCAGCACCACCTACCGCCAACTGCCGCCGGAGCGGACGGCATCGCTGGATCGGGCGGCGGCGCTGGCGCTGATGCTGGAGCAGCCGGCACTGATCAAGCGGCCGGTGGCGGTCCGCCACGGTGTAGTACGGGTTGGTTTTCAGGCAACTGACTGGCTGGCCTGGCTGAAGGAAACCGCGTGAAGCCAGCGCGGCCACGGCATGGTCCGCCATGAATGGGCAGACGCCTCCGCCAGAGGCGCCATGCCGGAGGTCCCGTTAAGAGCCACCATCGCCCAACGCAAAGATCGGGTATTCCGGCAGCTGAGCCCGGACCAGACCGATAGCTGCCGCCTTTCAGGATTTGCCGGTGGTAAAGCCGCCATCGACCAGCAGGTCGGCTCCGGTGATGAAGCTTGCCTCATCGGAGGCTAAAAACAGCACCGCGTTGGCCACTTCCTCGGCCCGCCCGAGTCGGCCTATCGGATGCAGCGAGGTCAGAAAAGCCAGCGTCTCCTCATCCAACTCGTCCAGCAGCGGCGTGGCAATATAACCGGGCGATACGCTGTTCACCCGGATGCCGGCTACAGCGCCCTCGAGCGCCAGAGTGCGAGTCAGATTCAGCACGCCGCTTTTGGCGGCGCAATAAGCGGCAGTCTGGCTCTGGCCGACGTGCCCCAGAATCGAGCCGCAGTTGATGATAACGCCGCCTCTGGCCATGCGGCGCATCGCCTCCCGGGCAGCCAGAAACACGCCGGTGAGATTGATGTCGATCACGCGACCCCCAGTCGGTATCGCTGTAATCGGCAGCCAGCGACTAATGGCCGACGCCGGCGCTGTTGAATGCCACGTCGATCGTGGTAAAGCTCTCCGCGGTATCGAACAGCATCCGGACAGATTCGGGTTCGGAAACATCGATCTGAACGAATTTGGCCTGCTCGGCCCCCAGCCGGCTGGCCAGCGCTTCACCGAGTTCGGCGTTCATGTCGGCCAGCACCACGCGGACACCTTCCGCCACCATGCGCTCGGCAGTAGCGGCACCTATCCCGCTGGCGCCGCCGGTGATGACAACTCCTTTGTCCTGCATGCGCATGTCCGGTCCTCCTGCGACATAGGTGGGAATTCCCGCTTACCGCTCCCTGGCTGAGCCGACCGTTGTTTAGTGGTGCGAGCCGGGGACTACGCCATAGCCATGCAGCTCCCGCAGCCGGAGAATCTCCGCCCCCAGCACCTCGAACAGCATACGGGTGTGCCAATCGCCAGCCCACTGCCGGATCTGGGCCTGCAGCGCATCGGCCAGCTCGGACTGCTCATGCCCAGTCAGGTGCTCTACCGCCGGCAACTGCAGCGACAGCGCCGGCAGGACACTGTACTGATCGAGCAAAGCGCCGCACTGCCGACGGATATCCTGCTCGAGCTCGGCATCGCCCTCGCCCCAGCTTTCCACCAGCAGATCAAGAGTGCTGACCGGCTTTTCTCGACGTCGAAACTGTACAACTTCGCCCATGCTTTCCCTCCCCAGGGACCGTTCACCCGTCTGGTGACGCCGGCGCCCTCGCGCGGACGCCGATAACCGGTTTCTGTTGGACAACTTAAGGGCGCCGCAGTGCGCCCTCTATGCGGGCAGATTCGACAGCCGACAAGGCGGCAGAGGGCAAGAAGGCTGCATCGCTGGACCAATACAATGCAGCCACGTCAGGCGGGATTGCTAGCTCTTATTCCACGACCTGATCAATGACAATGACGACCGGCTCGCCGGCCGCGACCGCTACAGGTCCGCTGCGGCCGAGCAGGTCGCCCGGCTTGCTGGCGGCGTCGCCAGAGCGGGATATCCGCGCCTCCACCACCACTTGCGGAAACTCGCGCAGACTCATACCGGGGACCATCGCCATCGACTCGTCCAGCGTGACCTGCAGTGGCAGCCGCTCTACCGGCTGACGCACCACCGCCAGCGGCGCGCGCTGACCAGTCGCTGGCCGCGCCAGGACAAACACCGTGCCGCCCACCGGAACCTGTTCCGCCAAAGCAGGCGCCAGCCTGACCTCGACCTGCAGGCTGGCGGCAACAGCGGCCGACTGACCCTCTGCAGTACCGGCGGGCAGCTGCGCCGCCACTTCCGCCAACAACTGGCGCACCTGCTCCGCGGTTTCGCTCTCCGGCGGCAGCGTTGCCGCCAAGCGTTGCCAATAATGCTGCGCCTGCTGCGGCTGGTCAGCCTGCATCGCAGCCAGCCCCATCAGCCACAATGCTTTCTGCGACGTTGGCTCGACCGCCAGCGCGCGCTGCAACAGTTCGCTCGGCCGACCGACCAGATTGGCACCCTGCGCATAGCCCAGCGCTTCCGCATAATCGACCAGTAGCACCGACTGGTCGCCCAACTGGGACTGGGCTTCGGCGTAAAGCGCTACCGCCGCGTCATACTGCTGCAATACCAGATAAGCGCGGCCAAGCATCAGTACCGCTTCCAGGTTACCGGGCTCGGCCCTGACCTTCTCTTCCAAATCGCCGATATGCTCGCGAATGAAAGCCACTTGGCTCTGCTCGGCCGACGATGCCCCGGCGGTAATCCCGGTAGCCGCAGTCGGGCTGCCCAGCTGCAGGTACAGCAGCACTGCAGCAATCGGCAGCATCAGCCCAATCGCCAGCGCAGCGCCATACGACGGCCGCCGCCGCAACGGCGCCGCGCGCTCGCCGAGATCTCCCAGCAGCTGCCGTTCCAATTCGAGGCGCGCTTCGGCGGCATCCGTCGCAGTCAGCAATCCCGCCGCCTGCTCGGTCTCCAGCTCGTCGAGGCGACGGCGAAAGACCGCAATATTGGCATCCTGCTGATCCAACGCCGCCGACAACGGCCGGCTCGACAACAGAGGGCGCAGCACGAGCGCAAGCGCGGCCAGCAGCATCAGGCCAGCGATAATCCAGAATGTGATCATGCGTCTCCTCGGGAATCCTGGTTCAGCACGCGAGCGAGGCGCTCGCGCTCGCTGGCGGATAGCTCACCGGCAGTGACATCGGCCTGCCGGCGGCGGGCCAGCATAAACCAGGTGAAGAAGCCGCCGAGCAGCAGTCCAAACGGACCGAACCACAACAAATAAGTGCTGCCCTTGACCGGTGGCTTGAACAGGACGAAATCGCCGTAGCGCGCCACCATAAATTCCTTGATCTCGCCATCGCTGCGGCCTTCCAGGATCATCCGGCGCACCTCGCGCTTGAGGTCATTGGCCAGTTCGGCATTGGAATCGGCAATGCTCTGGCCCTGACAGACCAGGCAGCGCAGCTGCTGGCTGAGGTCGCGGAACCGCGCTTCCTGCTGTGGCGTATCGAAGTCACCGAGCGCTGCCAGAGCCAGCCCTGGCAACAGCAGAAGAAGGAACAACAGCCGCTTCATCACCCCTCCCGCTGCAACCGTTCGATCCACGGCACAATCACCTCGTTAAGAGCGGTCGCATCGACCGGGCCGACATGCTTGTAGCGAACCACCCCATGGCGATCCAGGATGAAGGTTTCCGGCACGCCATAAACGCCCAGATCCAGACCCACCCGGCCCTCCAGATCGTAGGCGATGCCCTGGTACAGATCGCCGAACCGCGCCAACCAGGCACGGGCGTCCTCGCGCTTGTCCTTGTAGCTGAGGCCGTAGATCGGTGCGATACCGCGCTGCGCCAGCGCGGCCAGATACGGATGCTCCTGACGGCAGGGGATACACCAGCTGGCGAACACGTTGAGCACGCTCACCTTGCCCTTGATATCGTCGCTGCTCAGGCTCTGCTCCGGATCGTGCAACTGCGGCGCAGTGAACGCCGGCAGCGGCTTGCCGATCAGGGGCGATGGCACCGTCGTCGGGTTGAGCGTCAGCCCGACTGCCAGCAACACTGTCAGCGCGGCAAAGATAATCAGCGGAATCAGCGCCTTCCTCATCGGGCGCCCTCCTTCGCCAGCACAGCGGGGGCCGCCTGTTCCGGCTTGGCGGATGCCGTGGCCGGATGCTGCTGACGCGCGGCGAGCCGCCGATAACGCGGATCGGTGGCAGCCAGTAGGCCGCCCAAGGCCATCAACAAACCACCCAACCAGACCCAGCGCACCATGGGCTTGTACTGCAACCGTACGCTCCAGGCGTCCCCACCCAGCGGATCGCCCAGAGCCACATACAGGTCACGGAACAGGCCGGGGTCGATCCCGGCCTCGGTCATCGGGTTCTGCTGCACCCGATAGGTGCGCTTCTGCGGGTACAACACAGTTACCGGCCGGTTTTCTTTAAAAATAGCGATCACGCCCTCGACGGCATCGTAGTTTGGCCCCTGGGCCTGCCGCGTACCGTCGAAGCGATAGGTGTAGCTGGCAATGGTCAGGCTATCGCCCGGTGCCATCCGGACATCGCGCTCGACATCCAGCGTGCTGACCACGGTAACGCCGGCAATGAACACACCCAGCCCGAAATGAGCCAATACCATGCCCCAGACGCCGCGGCTGGTGCCCCGCAGCGCCGCCAGCTTGTCGCGGCGCTGAGCGATCCGCTCCCACAAGATCTGCAGCGAGCCCCAGACGACCCATAAAGCGACAGCGATGCCCAACGCCGCCATCCAGGAAATACCGTCCACCACCCAGGCGCAGAGAATCCCCAAGGCGCCGGCCGCGATGACGCCCCAGCGCAGCGACCACACCACCCGCGCCAGCCGGTCCTGCTTCCAGCGCGCCAGGCCGCCGATCGCGGTGAGCATCGCCAACGGCAGCATCAGCGGAATGAATACGGCATTGAAGTACGGCTCACCGACCGAGATGCTGCCCAGCCCGAGCGCGTCCATCAGCAGTGGGTAAAGGGTCCCCAGCAGCACGGTGGCGGCCGCGACCGACAGCAGCACGTTGTTGATCAGCAGCAGGCTCTCGCGCGACACGGTGCCGAATCGCACCGGCGCCGACACTCGTGGCGCGCGCAGCGCATACAGCAGCAACGAGCCGCCGACGGCGAGCACCAGCAGACCGAGGATAAAGACCCCCCGGCCCGGATCGGAGGCGAAGGAGTGCACCGAGTTGAGCACGCCGGAACGAACCAGGAAAGCACCCAGCAGGCTGAGGGAGAAGGTCATGATCGCGAGCAGTACGGTCCAGCTCTTGAAGGCGCCCCGCTTCTCCGTCACCGCCAAGGAATGGATCAGCGCCGTACCGACCAGCCAGGGCATGAACGAAGCGTTTTCCACCGGATCCCAGAACCACCAGCCGCCCCAACCCAGCTCGTAATATGCCCACCAGCTGCCCAAGGTAATGCCCAGGGTCAGGAACAGCCAAGCCACCGTAGTCCAAGGCCGTGACCAGCGCGCCCAGGCAGCATCCAGGCTGCCGCCAAGCAGCGCAGCAATGGCAAAAGCGAAGGCAACGGAAAAACCGACATAGCCCATATAGAGCATCGGCGGGTGCACGATGAGCCCGAAGTCCTGCAGCAGCGGATTGAGGTCGCGGCCTTGCAGTGGCACCGGAAACAGACGCTCGAACGGGTTCGAGGTGATCAGCATGAACAGCAGGAAGCCGACGCTGACCAGCCCCATCACTGCTATCACCCGGGCAGAGAACACGGCGGGCAGGGAGCGGCTGGCGGCCGCCACCGCAACGGTCCAGCCGGCCAGGAAGACACTCCACAGCAGCAACGAGCCTTCGTGTGCGCCCCAGACAGCCGACAGCCGGTAGTACCAGGGCAGCTCGGTGTTGGAGTTGTGGGCGACGTAAGCGACGCTGAAATCGTTGGCGTAGAAGCTCCAGGACAGCGCCAGCAAGGCGATGGTGACGAACACCATCTGCCCGGCAGCAGCCGGCCGCGCCACCGCCATCCAGGCCGGCCGCTCGAGGGCGGCGCCGGCCAGCGGCAGCGCCGCCTGAAGCAGAGCCATGCCGAGGGCCAGAGTCAGAGCGAAGTGACCGAGTTCAGGGATCATGACGGCCTCTGCTGACTACTGGGCATGTGGATTGCTGAGTTGCTGGCCCTTTTCCAGGGCCTGATGCACTTCCGGCGGCATGTAGTTCTCATCGTGCTTGGCCAGCACTTCTTCGGCGAAGAAGGTGCCATCCTGTTGCAGACGGCCGCGGGCAACGATGCCCTGCCCTTCCCGGAAGAGGTCCGGCAAGATGCCGGTGTAACTCACGTGCACCGCATTGGCGCCGTCGGTGATGGCGAACCGGATATCCAGATCCTGCCCCGGACGGTCGACGCTGCCCTCCGCCACCAGCCCGCCGATGCGGAACGGATGCCCCTGCGGCGCTTCACCGGCAACGACCTGGGTCGGGCTGAAGAACAACGACATGTTTTCGTTGAGCGCCATCAGCACCAGCGCAACCGCCCCACCTACCCCCAGCAGCAACAAACCTACCAGCAGCATCCGCCGACCACGTACCGTCATGCCTGCCTCCTG
>DASULL010000306.1:0-6133 GCA_036278215.1 Gammaproteobacteria bacterium
CTGTTCCTGCCAGCACTGCGCGATGACGAACCGGGCAGCCGGCTCAGCAACCTCGAATATGCGCCAGTCGCGGAAATAATGGGCCGCGTCCATTGGGCGTCGGAAGCTTTCAACTGCAATGCGCCCGATAGCGGAAACATCGAGTTGTTGCACCTCTTCGCCAGTGCCAAACAGCGGCAGGAGTGGCTGGTGCCGCTGCTGGAGGGCGAGATCCGCTCATGTTTTGCTATGAGCGAGCCGGATGTCGCCTCGTCCGATGCCACCAACATCCAGACGACGATCCGGCGTGACGGCGATGAGTACGTCGTCAATGGCCGCAAGTGGTTCATCACCGGCGTGACGCATCCGAACTGTCGGCTCATCATCGTCCTCGGGCGCCTGGAGGGAGAGGGCGGCGATCCGCATCGCCGGCACAGCATGCTGCTGGTGCCGATGGATACACCCGGAATCGAACTGGTCCGTAATATCCCGATCATGCATTACCACTCGCCTGAGGGGCATGGCGAGCTGGTATTCCGGCAGGTACGCGTGCCGGTCGGCAATATGTTAGGCGAGGAAGGCGCTGGCTTTGCCATGGCGCAGGCGCGCCTGGGGCCGGGGCGTATCCACCATTGCATGCGCAGCATCGGCCAGTGCGAGGTGGCTCTGGAGCTGATGCGCGAGCGGGCCCTGGAGCGGCGCAGTTTCGGCAAGTACCTGTATGAGCATGCCAATATCGCCGATTGGATTGCCCATTCCCGCTTGGAAATCGATCAGGCCAGACTGCTGGTGCTGCAAGCGGCTTGGCAGATTGACCGCAACGGCGGCGAGGCGGCGCGCACGGCGGTATCGGCGATTAAAGTCGTGACAGCGCAGCTGCAGACGAGGGTGCTGGATCGTGCCATGCAGATTTTCGGTGCTATGGGCCTCTCGCCCGATACGCCGCTCAGCTATCTCTGGACCTGGGGCCGGGCTTTGCGTCTGCTCGATGGTCCGGATGAAGTCCACCTGCGGATGGTTGCCCGCAGCGAGCTTGCCAAAGCACGTGAAGAGCGGGGCTCGACCGCCGCTTACTTCCCGCTGCCGCCGGCATAAATGACGTCGGCGCGGCTTTCACCGCGCCGACGTCGCTGCCCGGACCGTTGGCGGTTGTAGCGGATTTACCGGCTGGAGCCCGACGAAGAGGAGCCACCCGAACGACCCGCTGCCGAGGCAGTCTGCGACTCGCCGTCCATATGTAGTGCCGCGAAAGTTTCGGCATCCAGCTGTCCTGAAGCTTTCAGGTTCTTTTCGCGCTGAAAGTCCATCAGTGCCTGGTGCGTTTTCTCACCCCAGATACCATCGGCCTTTACTTTATGCCCCTGCTCGCTCAGAGCTTGCTGAACGCCGCGCACTGTATTGGAATCTACTGGTGGCGGCACCTCCGCCTGTGCCTGACTCATATTTGTGCGAGCTGGTTGGTTATACTGCGACGAAGACATCGACTGATCGGTGGGGGATCGGGTAGCCGGTTCCTCCACGGCTGCGCGTTGTTCGACTGGCGCTTCGGCTTTTGGACGAGCTTCTTGCTCGCTTGGTTCTGTGGCCCGGTTATATTCAGCGGCTGGGTCGGAAATCGGGTTGCCGTCCTTTGCCGGACTTACCGTCTTACCGCTCTCATCCTCGGGTGCTACGTGTCGCCCCGCGTCGGTTGATAGCGAGCTTTGAGAGAATGCTGCCGGCGCACTGAACGCTAAGGCCGCCGCGAGCGCTAGATATCCATTCTTGAGCTTCATGTGTACCTCCCATTGTGCCTTTGGGCGGCGTTGCTGCCGCCCTTCCGTTGCCGGGATCCGTCCGACAACCAGACAGTTAGGTTGCCGCTTCCTGGTATTCAAGCGCTTAGATCGAAGCGCCCCGTCGGGGAGTGGCGACAGGTGCGGATGGTGGCAGATGGATGGTGGCAGGGAGATCCTGTGGTTGGTTCTGATGCCGAGGGAACTATCTGGATAGGCTGTCGAAACCGGCCGGGGCCGGCTTGTCGACAGGCAAGTCGATCTCGAAGCGGCAGCCGCTGGGCGCATTAGGGCGAAAGCGTAGGTGGCCGCCGTGCACCCGTTCGACGATCGCCTTAGCCAGCAGCATGCCTAAACCGCTGCCGCCCAGTTTGGTCGTGAAGGATTCTTCGAACAGGCAGTGCCACCGCTCTGGCGGGATTCCTGGTCCGGTATCCCAGACGACGATGCGGATGCCGCTGTCGGTATCTTGCAGTTGTACGCCGATGCGTGCTTGCGTATTTGCTGCATCACTGGCGTTACGGAGCAGATTGTCCAGGGCGCGGCCGAGGAGGGTGGGATTGCAGTCGATGCGGGCGGCTTGCTGCGGCAAAGCGATTTCGAGCTCAACTCGACCGTTAAGGCCGGCGCCGACAATAGCGGAGCGTACCAGCTCGGCCAGATCGGTTTGCTGCAGACGGCGATCATGGCTGCCTCCAAGAATCCGCAGTTCCTCCACGACTTGTAGCAGGCGTTCCGTGTTATGGCAGGCCGCAGCCACCATTGCCGCCGGCTCGCCGGTCAACGATGCCCGCGCCAGCAAGTCCAGAATCGTCTTGAGCGCTGCCAACGGACTGACAAGCTCGTGCGCCGTGAAGCTGGATAGCAGAGCCAGCAGTTTGAGGGATTCCGCCTGCGCTACTCGGACAGAAGCGTCCAGCGCCTGCTCGATAACCGCTGCCGCGTGAGTGGCCAGCAGCAGGCGGTCTGGATCGGCCTCGTCGACCGGCGTACTGATGTCGAGGGCGCCAATGATGTGGCCGCGCGAGTCGCGGATAGGTGCCGCCATGCAGACTCGGGCTTTGAAGGGGGGGCCGACGTGTGCTTCGGCGATCACGATGGTCGGTTCACCGGTAGCGATTGCGCTACCTATTCCGTTGGCGCCCATGGCCTGTTCCGACCAGTCATGGCCGGGGTACAGGCCGACTGCATCGGCGCCAGGCCAGTTGCCGACTGTTTTCAACAGGATGCCGTCGGTATCTGCAAGACAGACAGTATGGGTAAAGTTGGCAAGCAGGGTCGAGATCCAATCGAGATGGGAACAGGCCGCCCCGAGCAGCGCAGCGTTAGCGCAGCGCCTGCGCTGCAGATCGTCGGCGGTTACCTGGTGGTAAGGCAGGTACCTGGCAGAACTGTCGGCGACACCGGTTTGCTGTGCGGACAGCCGAACCCTGGGCGGGTGGTCAGGCGGACAGGCGGTGTCGGGTAATAGTTTCCAGTTGGACAATGGCTGCTCCATCCTTGGTGTTCCTTTCCACGGCTGGCGCGGTATTGGCGCCCATCCCATGGGCGCGCTATTGGTGGAAACCATGCTGCCGTGTCCGGGGGAAGCGGTCAATGCGGAGAATTCTTACAGCCGGTCGCGCTGCGGGATGACATAACCCCTGTTAGAGCAATAGCTTAGAGAAATATTCTGAGGGGCTTTTAAGGCTTGCCGCTCTGCCGAAAGGAACCGGATGCGGCCATGTCATCGTCGCACAGCGAGTAAACCTACGCTTGTGTAGCCGCGGGATGCCGCTATACTGCGCCTGCGCGTTGTCGCGGCGCCTTCCGATCATGCGCCCTGAGGCCTTTTCCGGCTTCTAACAATCGCAGGGAGAGAGCATCAGTCGATCGCACTCCCGTTCTTCGTCGCGGTTATTTCTCGCAAAGTGATTCCACGACGTCCCAATACTGCTCGCCGTGATCGGACCGCTTACAGCGAAAACGGCGACATCCAGGAATTCTGACCACTATGTCATTTGAATCCCTTGGCCTTTCGGCCGAGATTCTGCGTGCTGTTGCCGAACAAGGCTACACGCAGCCAACCCCTGTCCAGGCTAAAGCTATTCCGATCGTGCTCGAAGGCCGTGACCTTCTGGCTGGCGCCCAGACTGGGACCGGCAAGACGGCGGGCTTCACTTTGCCGCTGCTGGAGCGCCTGCGCCAGCAGCCCACCACGCACAAGGCGCCCCGCGCGCTGGTGCTGACCCCGACCCGCGAGCTCGCCGCGCAGGTGCAGGAGAGCGTGCATGCCTATAGCAAGTATCTGGCTCTGCGCTCGACCGTTGTTTTCGGTGGCGTTGGGATCAATCCGCAGATCGATGCACTGAAGCGCGGTGTCGACATTCTGGTGGCAACTCCTGGCCGGCTGTTGGATCACGCTGCGCAGCGGACGGTTGATCTCTCCCGCATCGAGATTCTGGTGCTGGATGAAGCGGATCGGATGCTCGATATGGGCTTCATCCACGACATCCGTAAAGTGCTCGCCTTGCTGCCGCCGCAGCGGCAGAACCTGTTGTTTTCAGCGACTTTCTCCGACGACATCCGCCGCTTGGCCGGCCGCCTGCTGAACGATCCAGCCCACGTTGACGTGGCGCCGCGTAACAGCACGGCAGAGCGGGTAAAGCAGGTGATGCATCCGGTCGACAAGAGCCGCAAGCGCGCCCTGTTGTCACACTTGATTGCACGCGGTGACTGGCGGCAGGTGCTGGTTTTTACTCGCACCAAGCATGGCGCCAACCGGCTGGCCGAGCAGCTCAATCGCGATGGCCTGGAGGCGGCTGCGATCCATGGCAACAAGAGCCAAAGCGCCCGTACTAAGGCCTTGAGTGATTTCAAGCAAGGTGCTATTCGGGTGTTGGTGGCGACGGATATTGCTGCCCGCGGTTTGGATATCGAAGAACTGCCGCACGTTGTCAATTTCGAGTTGCCTAACGTTCCGGAAGACTACGTTCACCGGATCGGTCGTACCGGCCGGGCCGGCGCCGAAGGCGAAGCGGTTTCGCTGGTCAGCGCCGATGAAAGCAAACAGTTCGCCGGAATCCAGCGGCTGCTGAAGCGCGAGATCCCATCCATAACTGTGGCCGGCTTTGAACCTGGCACCGGTGGCGCCGAGCCGGAGGAGCCGAACCGGCCGCCGGCACCGCGCACCCCGCCTGTCCATCGGGCAGCGCCCGGCGCCGCTCGGCCACAGCAGCCACGCCGTCGCCGTAGTGGTGCAGGGGGGGGCAATCGCAGTACACCCACAGGCCGGCAGGGTTCTCGATAGCTCTGCTTGCAAGCAAAAACCGGCCGGTCAGTGAGATCGGCCGCACACTTCGCAGGAGGCGAATCGAATGCTCAAGATCTTTGTCGGCAATCTCCCCGGCGAGGCGACCGAAGAGGATGTCTCTACCCTGTTCTCCGAGTACGGCCGGGTTCGCTCGCTGCGGCTGGCTCGAGACGTTTTCAGTGGCCAGTGCCGTGGCTTTGGCTTTATCGAAATGGAGGGGCACGAGGCGCGCGCCGCCATTGCTGCGCTCAATGGGCGCGAGTTCAAGGGCAACCCGCTGCGCGTCAATGAAGAACGGCCGGAGAAAGGCCGCCGGCGGGGAAGGCGCTAGCAGCAGCCCCGACTTTTCGGCCATCCCAGCATGTCATTCCAGCACAGTAGTAGATTACTGCCGGTAGTGCCGCCGCGCGCCCTGGTACGCCGCCAAAATTAGAGTTTGCTGTTGTAGTGGTGACGCCAGCGCTAGAGTAGCGGGCTGCACCTACTACTAATAAAACAGGCTGGGGATGATGCAGAAACGCATCGGTAATTGGTATTTCGGCTGGAACATCGTCGCTGCGGCGACTTTGATTACTCTGCTTACTGTCGGTATGCGGATGGGCATCGGCCCTTTTTTCATCCCGATAGCCGAGAGCCTGGCACTGAGCAGGACGCTGCTGGCGACGATAGTCGCGGTGGGGATGCTGGCCTATGGGGTCGGCATGCCAATAGCGGGCCATTTGGCACAGACCTATGGCAGCCGATTCGTGCTCATTCTCGGCACGGTTCTGGTGGTTATTGCCAGCATCTGGACGGTGCGCGCCAGCCATCCCTTTAGCTTCTTCCTGGCTTTCGGCGTGCTGCTGTCGCTGGGTTTCTCCTTTACCAGCCCGGTCGCCCTGACTCCCATGATCAGCCGCTGGTTCACTCGGCGACGCGGTATGGCGTTGTTCTTTCTCTCGACCGGATCGATGGCCGGCATTGCCATCATGACTCCGCTGCTCACCTTTGCCATCGAGCGTCTCGGCTGGCGGGACACCATACTCTGGTTCGCCGTCATTTTCGTGCTGCTGGTCGTGCCGGCGGCGCTGCTCATCATTCGCGACGA
>DASULL010000307.1:0-3199 GCA_036278215.1 Gammaproteobacteria bacterium
CTCGGCCTGCGGCCTCGCCCCTACGGGCGGCTAAAGCCGTCCGTCCGGCTGCGCCGGCCGTCGTGCCTTAGTGGTTAGTCTTCCTCTGCGTCTCTGTGGTGAAGTCCTGCTCAAGCCCTGTCGCGCTTGCGCAGCCGGAAGTGGAATTCGCTGTCGACTTCATGATGGTTCACCATTTCATGGCCGGTTTTCTCGCAAAAGGCTAGAAAATCGACCACGGAATGCGGATCGGTGGCGCGCACCCGCAGGACTTGGCCAGCCTGCATGCTCACCAGCTGCTTTTTGGTCTTGAGAATGGGGAGCGGGCAGTTGAGGCCGCGCACGTCCAGGTCCTGATCAAAATCCTGCATTCGTTTCTCCATCCGATGGCGGTATTGTTGACATCCGCCGCAACAGGTCAAGTGCTCGCTTGCGCCGCTACCCGGGAGCCGGTATACATCCTCGCCAGCGCTCAGCGGCAACTTATGTGACTAAATTAGCCGCTAGAAGCCGCGCAACGGACATACAATCCGCTTCTTCGATTCGCTCGATCTCAAGCAAAGGGAGTTACCATGCGGGCATCCTTGAAAATAACCTCGATCGCCGTGCTTGCCTTCAGCCTCGGCCTGAGCGGCTGTCAGACGACCAACCCGTACACCGGCGAACAGCAGGCGAGCAAGACGTCTATCGGCGCCGGCATCGGGGCAGTCGCCGGCGCCGCGGTCGGCGCCCTCAGCGGCAGCAATGCCAAGGAGCGCCGCAAGCGCGCCCTGATCGGCGCCGGCATCGGCGGCCTGTCAGGAGCCGGCATCGGTCAGTACATGGATAGGCAAGAAGCCAAGCTGCGCGAGCAGCTGCGCGGCACCGGCGTCAGCGTTACCCGTAACGGCAACGACATCACGCTCAACATGCCGGGCAACATCACCTTCGCCACCAACTCGTCCGACGTCCAGCCAAACTTCGTCAACGTCATCAATTCGGTTGCTCTGGTACTGAAGGAATATCCGAAGACCGTCATCGAGGTCGCCGGCCATACCGACAGCACCGGCAGCGCCAACTACAATCAGCTGCTGTCCGAGCGGCGGGCCGATTCGGTCGCCACCATACTGCGGCGCCAGGGCGTGAACGAACAGCGCCTGGTGATCAGCGGCTACGGTCCGAACCACCCAATCGCCAGCAACAGCACGGCGCAGGGCCGGGAGCAGAACCGCCGGGTCGAGCTGACGCTCTCTCCGCTCACGGCAAACTGATCGATTCAAAAAGGGCGCTACGGCGCCCTTTTTTATGTTCGTCCTCCGGACTCTGGAAAGTTGCTATCTTTGACAGAGCTCTGTCAGACAGCGAGGCAGCATAGTGGCCGACGACAAGATTCTCCTACCCGAGTCCGAGATCCCGACCCACTGGTACAACGTCATCCCCGACCTGCCCAACCCGCCGTCGCCATACCTGGGCCGCGATGGGAAGCCGCTGGACCCCGCCGCCATGGCGGCCATCTTCCCGCCCGCCATTCTTGAGCAGGAAATGAGCGCTCAGCGCTGGATCGAGATTCCCGAGCCGGTACGCGCCGCTTACAAGCTCTGGCGGCCCTCGCCGCTGGTGCGGGCACGGCGGCTGGAGGCCGCTCTGGGGACGCCAGCAAGGATCTACTTCAAATACGAAGGCGGCAGTCCGGCCGGCTCGCACAAACCCAACTCGGCGGTAGCGCAGGCTTATTACAACAAAGCTGCCGGCATTACCCGGCTGACCACCGAAACCGGCGCAGGGCAATGGGGTTCGTCGCTGGCCCTGGCTGGGCAGATGTTCGGGCTTGATGTGCGCGTGTACATGGTGAAGGTGAGCTACCAGCAGAAACCTTACCGGCGCTCGATGATGCAGACCTGGGGCGCGGAAGTGATCCCCAGTCCCTCGCCCTATACCGAGTCCGGCCGCACCGTGCTGGCCGCCGATCCGGACTCTGGCGGTTCGCTCGGAATCGCCATTTCCGAGGCGGTCGAGGAAGCCGCCAGTCGCAAGGACACCAACTATGCCTTGGGTTCCGTGCTCAACCACGTGCTGCTGCACCAGACCGTGATCGGCCTGGAAACACGCAAGCAGCTGGAGCTGGCGGGCGACTATCCGGACGTGATCTTCGCCCCCTGCGGCGGCGGCTCCAACGTCGGCGGCATGATGTTCCCCTTCCTGGCGGACAAGGCGGCAGGCCGCGAGATCCGGCTGGTGGCGGTCGAACCGGACTCCTGTCCCACCCTGACCCGCGGCCACTTCGCCTACGACTTCGGCGATGTGGCTGGGCTTACGCCGATGATGAAGATGTACACCCTGGGCCACGACTTCATGCCGCCGGGAATTCACGCCGGCGGCCTGCGCTACCATGGCGACTCCGCCCTGGTCTCGCAGCTGTACCACGAGGGAGTGCTGGAAGCGGTGGCCGTGCCGCAGGTGGCAACCTTCGAAGCCGGCGTGTTGTTCGCCAGGACCCAGGGCATCATCCCAGCCCCCGAGTCGAGCCACGCGATCCGCGCCGCCATCGACGAGGCGCTGCGCTGCAAGGAGTCGGGCGAGGCCAAGACTATTTTGTTCACCCTGTCCGGCCACGGCCATTTCGATATGAGCGCCTACGACAAATATCTCAGCGGCCAGCTGGAAGACTACTCCTACCCGGCAGAAGCGATCGCGGCAGCTCTGCATCGGCTGCCGCAGGTCGAGGTCTAAGATAATCCGCTTCCTCCAGCTTGCGGGGCCCGCAAGCTGGGGGGGGGACGCTACGCCGGGACACGTGGATTCAGACTGTAGCTGACCTGCAGGCTCGCCTGCCCCAGCACGTGGCCTGCGATCGCCCGTAGCACATCGGTACCGGTGAAGGTGTCTTCCACCGGGCAGCGCTCCACATCCAAGGCGTACAGCGTGAAGATATAACGGTGTGGCATTGCATCGTTCCACGGCGGACAAGGACCATCGTAGCCGTAATAATGGCCTTCCATTTCCGGATCGCCCTTGAACCAGTTGGTATAGTCGTTCAGTCCCTGGCGGGTGTGCTGCGGCGCATGCGGCCCCTTCTTGCCGCGTGGGACGATGCCTTGCGAGAACTCAGCTTCACGCAACTCGCTCATGGTCGGGGCGATATCTACCAGCACCCAGTGATAGAAATCGACCCGCGGCAGATCGGCCGGCACTTCCCGCCCTTCCTGGTTGACGTCATCGGGCCTGCTCGGCACGTCCGGAT
>DASULL010000308.1:0-2561 GCA_036278215.1 Gammaproteobacteria bacterium
CTTCCCGCAGCAGCTGCAGGGCTTCCCGTACCGATACCTTGCGGGTCTTGGTGCGATCGCCGCCCAGGCCCTGAAAGATCGACTGCAGCTGGCTGGTCATTTCTTCCATGCCGGGCGGGGCCATGATCTCGACGCCGATCGGCACGGCGCGGAGCTCGATCTCGATCTCACGGTCGTCCAGTTTGCCCTCGCGCAGCATCTTGCGGAATTTCTGCCGAGTGCCCTCATCGCTGCTGGGCTCTGCCGGTTCGAACCGCATGCCGGTACGGGCGCGCGGCAGCAGCGCGTCCAGTATCCGTTCTTCGGCAGCATCCTCGGCGCGGGCGCGGACCTTGGCGGTTTCCTCTTCACGCGTCATCTTCACGGCGATTTCCGCCAGATCGCGGACAATCGACTCGACATCGCGACCGACGTAGCCGACCTCGGTGAATTTGGTCGCCTCGATCTTGATGAACGGCGCCTGCGCCAGCTTCGCCAAGCGGCGGGCGATCTCGGTCTTACCGACGCCAGTCGGTCCGATCATGAGAATGTTCTTGGGAGTGATCTCGTTGCGCAGCGTCTCGTCCACCTGCATGCGCCGCCAGCGGTTGCGCAAGGCGATCGCGACCGCGCGCTTGGCCTTGGACTGGCCGATGATGTGCTTGTCGAGCTCCTGGACGATCTCGCGGGGGGTCATCGACATGAATTTGCTCCTTTAAAACCTCGCGGCGCGCAGCGGGCGCCGGCAGAGGCGCTGATACCTTACGCCAGTTCCTCGATGGTGAGGTTGCGGTTGGTATAGATGCAGATATCGCCGGCGATGTTGAGTGCTTTTTCGACGATCTCGCGTGCCGGTAGTTCGGTATTCTCGAGCAGGGCGGTGGCGGCGGCCTGGGCAAAGGGGCCGCCGGAGCCGATGGCGATCAAGCCGTGCTCCGGTTCGACCACATCGCCGTTGCCCGAGATCATCAGAATCGTTTCCTTGTCGGCGACCACCAGCAGCGCCTCCAGCCGGCGCAGGACGCGGTCGCTGCGCCAGTCCTTGGCCATCTCCACGGCGGCGCGGGTCAGGTTGCCGCGGTGCTTGTCGAGCTGGCCTTCGAAGCGCTCGAACAGAGTGAAGGCGTCGGCCGTACCGCCGGCGAAGCCGGCTACTACCCGGTCGTTGTGGAGCCGGCGCACCTTGCGGGCGTTGCCCTTCATGATGGTCTGACCAAGCGTGACCTGGCCGTCGCCGCCGATGGCGACGCGGCCGCCACGGCGGACTGCGAGAATGGTAGTGCCTCTGAACTGTTCCACACCGGACTCCAGATCATATGAGCGGAGGGTGGCTGTGCCGCATCTGGCGGACAGGATGATCAAGCGGCCATCGTAACGGGGCCGGGCCGTGCGTCAAGAAGTATGTGGGCGATGGCTGCGCCTGCCTACGCTGCGGCACATCTCGCCGCTATTTGTCCGGCTTGCGCCGCGCCCGCGGGTGAGCGGCATCGTAAACCTTGGCCAGATGCTGGAAGTCCAGATGGGTGTAGATCTGGGTGGTGCCGATGTCGGCATGCCCCAGCAGCTCCTGCACCGCCCGCAGGTCGCCGCTGGACTCGAGCAGATGGCTGGCGAAAGAATGCCGCAGCATGTGCGGATGCACTGGCCGGCCCAGCCCTTGTTGCAGGCTGAGCCGAGTCAGCCGGGCCTGGATGGAGCGCGCCGCCAGCCGCTGGCCGTGCTGGCTGACGAATAAAGCCTGCTGTTGTGCATCGGTCAGACCGCCGCGCAGTTGCAGCCACTGCCGTATCGCCTCGCGTGCCTGCCGTCCGACCGGGACGATCCGGGTCTTGCCGCCCTTACCGGTGATCCGTACCAAGCCTTCGGTTAAGTCGAGATCGTGCAGGTCGAGCTGCACGGTTTCGGCCAGCCGCAGGCCGGAGGAATAGATCAGCTCGAAGATGGCCTTGTCGCGGATCAGCAGGGGATCGGCGGCGGCCGTCTCCAGCAGCGCTGCGGTAGCGTCGACGTCCAGCACCTTGGGCAGTCGGCGCGGCGCTTTCGGGGCGGCGACGTCGGCTGCCGGATCGTGCTGTGCTGCGCCCTCGCGGATCAGATAGCGGTAAAAGCTGCGGATGGCCGACAGCAGGCGCTGGATGCTGCGCCCCGACAGGCCGGCGCGGTGACGGCTGGCGGCGAAGGCGCGGACATGGCGCGTATCGAGCGCATCCCAGCGCGTCAGATTCTCGCTCTGGCGAAAGGCGTCCAACTGCTCGAGGTCGCGACGGTAATGCCGGCAGGTGAGCGGCGAGAGCCGCCGTTCGTCGCGCAAATGCGCCTCGAAGCGGTCGAGCCAGTGGCTGGCGGTGTCCATCAGGTTGGCAGGTGCCGCCGTAGCGCGCGGCCGGCGATGGCGCCCAGTTGCCGCAGGAACACTGTGCCCATGCCAGGATGGAAATGGTCAGGGCGATAGCTGCCGACCGCCAGCAGACCGACGACCTTGTTGTTGTCGACCAGCGGCACCAGCGCAGCGGAGCCTATGGCCACCGCGCTATCGCTGAACAGAAACTGCAGCTGTTCCCGTAGCAGCCGGCCGCAGACTG
>DASULL010000309.1:0-3460 GCA_036278215.1 Gammaproteobacteria bacterium
GAAACGCCGAAGTAGGGATCGGTTAGAGTTCTGCCCGTGGGCAAGTTCAGCTCGCCCAGCGTTACCATGCTGTCGGCCTTGGCGCTCACCGCCAGTTCCTTGCGGTAGATGTAGTAGCCGGGAGCGATCGTCCAACGCAGATTGACCGCCTCGGCGCTTGCCGATTCCACCGTCACCCGGAAGGCTTTCTCCGGCGGCAGGAAGTTCTGTGCGCCGGCCGGCGGAAGAGGGCCAATGAGCAGCACCGCCGCGGCGATAAGGAAAAAACGCAGCATTGATTACACCGTAGAACTTGAGCGTCGGCGCCAATCTAACGACCCAGGATTAAGAGAACATTAGGAACGGTCCAGCCAGACTGATTGGCGGTCATACCGGCCGATGAACCCTCTTGCGTCGCAACGGTCGGAATAGGAGGCAGGGGTAGCAACCAACGCCGCATCGATAGCGTTTAATGTCGGATTGAAAAATAAAGGTAAAGAAAACAGTAGCATAATGCGCATACTTCTGATCGAAGACGACGCCCTGGTAGGCGAAGGCATCCAGGTCGGCCTGCGCTTGCAAGGAATGGCGGTAGATTGGCTAGCCGACGGACTGCAGGCGGTTACGGCGCTGAACGATGCCAGCCACGACGCGGTAATTCTCGACTTAGCGTTGCCCCGCCGTAGCGGCCTGGAATTATTGCGGCAATTCCGGGCCGAGGGCCACACCACCCCAGTGTTGATACTTACCGCCTTCGATGCCGTTCAGGACCGGGTCGCCGGGCTGGATGCCGGCGCCGACGATTACCTTGCCAAGCCATTCGATCTGCAGGAACTCGGAGCGCGCCTGCGGGCCCTGCATCGTCGCCGGCAGAACCGTGCCGACAACACGCTCCGTCATGGCAAGCTAACCTTCGAGCCGGCCACGCTGCTAGCGACTATCGATGGAGCCGACGTGAATCTGCCTCGAAGGGAGGCGGTTCTCTTGCAGCTACTTCTGGAAAATCAGGGTCTTGTGGTATCTACCGAACAGATCCATAACCGCCTTTATGGCTGGAATGAACCGATAGAGAGCAACGCTCTTGCCGTTCATGTCCACAACCTGCGGCGCAAGCTAGGCCGTGAACTGATCGAAACGGTGCGCGGGGTCGGCTACCGGATTCCTAGGGAGACGGCCTGATGTCGCTGCGCTGGCGCCTGATCGGCGGGATCGCCTTGCTGCTGTCGGCTCTTTGGGCAGCTACGGCAGTTTGGTTTTTCTTCGATGTTCGCAGGGAATTGCGCGAGGTGCTGGATGCGCGGCTAGCTTCTTCGGCCAGTATGGTGCAAGGGCTTATCAGCCGCGGCGACCTGCGGTTACCGTTGTCAGCGGCCGCCGAGCCGATCTCGGCAGCGGCTTCCCAGCCGGTATCGCTTCCGACCGAGCTCGCCTGCCAACTCTGGACCTTGGAGGGCCGCCTGATAACCGCGGCGAGGAACGCGCCGACCCTGTCGGCGAGCGAGATTCTCGACGGGTTCAGCAACCGGCTGGTAGCAGGAGAGCCCTGGCGGGTATATGCGCTGACCGACCGGGACAGCGGCGTACGGATCATCACCGCGGAGCGCCAGAATCTTCGTATGGCTTTGATCGGCGATGTGGCGATGGCTGTGTCCGCGCCTTTCCTCATCGTGTTGCCCGCAACCATTCTGCTGGTGTGGGTCGCGGTCCGCCGCGGGCTGGTACCCCTCGAACGGCTGCGGCGGTCTATCGTGTCGCGTAATGCCGGCACCCTGGATCCAATCGGCGAGCATGGCGTGCCGGCGGAGGTGCTGCCACTGGTCAGCGCTCTGAACGGTTTGTTCGCTCGTCTCAGCGAGGCCTTTGAGCGGGAGCGGCGCTTTACCGGTGATGCCGCGCATGAACTGCGAACTCCGCTGACCGGCATCAAAACCCAACTGCAGATCGCTCAAAGCGCGGACGGCGCTATCCGGGAGAGGGCGCTCCGCCAAGCTGAGGCGGGTGTCGATCGCATGAGTCGCTTGGTCAGCCAGATGCTGCTGCTTGCCCGGCTGGAAACCGAACCCGGTGAGCTGAGCGAGCCGGAATCATGCGAGGCCGGCGATGAGCTTCAGGCCGTGCTGCAAACTTTGCGGCCACTTGCGGCCAAGCGCGAAGTTCAGCTACTTCCGCAAAACGAGATCGTCGCAGTTACCGTACGGGTGCCTGCGTCGATGCTGCACGCCGCACTGCGGAACCTACTGGAAAACTCGATCAAGCATACGCCGCCGGGCAGGCAGATAACGATCTCCACCGAGTTGACGCCCACTCACCTGCAGTTACGCATCGTCGACGAAGGCCCCGGCATTCCTCCGGAAGCGCTTGCCCGGGTCACACAGCGTTTTTATAGAGTTGCCGTCGCCGATGCCGGCACCGGCCTGGGACTATCCATCGTTGCAGCAGTTGCCCATCGCTATAACATGCGACTGCATCTGGAAAACCGCGCCGGGCAAGCGGGCCTAATCAGCGGGCTCGATATCCCCTGGCACTCCCGAGCCCCTCAACCCTGATCGTGCGGCTCGCAGAGCCGCTGCAGCGCTTCCGGAATCTCGGGCGGGCACTCGCCGCACAGGCGGTTACCTGGCACCGCGAGGTCGATCCGCTTGGGGTAGGGCAGCTTGAGGTTGTTCATGATGTCGATGAATTCATCTTCCTCTTTATCCAGCCCTATCCGTGGGTTACGGGTCTTTTCTTGGGCGATGCTGGAGACGAAGCGCCCCTCATAATCATGAGCCGGGCATACCAGCGTCTCGTCCGGCAATCTGAACAGCTTCTCCCGGATCGACTGGAACTGCCGGCGCACGTCGCCATTCTGAAAGTCGGTGCGCCCGCAGCCGTCGATCAACAGGCAATCCCCAGTAAAGACCCGGGTTGTCCCATGCTGCTCCAGCACATAGGCGTGATGAGTGTCGGTGTGGCCGGGGGTGAAGAGCGGCTGCAACTGTAAGTCGCCGACCTGGAAGGCGCGGCCTTCTTCCACGCCTTCATCGACGCAGCTCAGGCCGTCCATTTTGGGCGCGGCGATTCTGCTGCCAACCAGCGACTTCGCCCGGCGGGCGCCGGTCAAGTGATCGGCGTGAATGTGTGTCTCCAGAGTGTAGACCAGCGTTAGCCCAAGCTCCTGAACAAGTGCGAGATCGCGCTCGATCGTGTCGTATACCGGATCGATCAGAGCTGCCTGGCCCGTGCGTCGGCAGGCTAGCAGGTAGGTGTAGGTCGACGAGGTGGGCTCAAACAATTGCCGAAAGACCATGTTCCTCTCCTTGGGAAGTGGCGCGCTTCTTCGTGCGGACATTGGGTCTGTGGCAAGTCTTGCTGCATTCCAAGAGGATGCTCGGCCAAAATGCAGAGGGCATGGACAGGCAGAATAAATTTACTGCTGCCGCAAGGGCTTATCGCTCCGACTCAAGGTAATGCGCTAACGAAAGCCCTGGTTACCGCAGCG
>DASULL010000310.1:0-9666 GCA_036278215.1 Gammaproteobacteria bacterium
GAACCCTCGCCAACGAGGGCCCAGAACCGCTTGGCGATATTTTCGTCTTCTACGATCAGCCAACACAGCTGGCTGAACTCTTCGCTATCCGGCCTCGGGCTGCTGCTCAGTAAGAGATAAAGCGAAGCTTCTGCTTGCAAGGCTTCGACATCGATCCCAGCCGCTGCAAACTCTGCGGCATTGAAGCGCAGCGTCGCAGAGTTTGGCTGGTGCAGTTTGGCAACCAACGATCTCCTGTACTCGCCATTCAACTCTTCAGCTAGCAGCCGCTTGATTATCGAAAGTTTTCTCGCTGGCGCCACCTCGGACGGTCCGAGTACAAGGTCCAGCAGGAGCGGAAAGGAACTGCCACGCCAGCTTCGCCTGTCGGCCTCCGGCCTCTCAACCAAGGCGAACAAGGCGTCGCGGTAATGCGGCCACAAAGCCGTCGACGTGCCGTAGCGATACCAGGAAAAATCCGGCGGAACTATGCGCCAGCTCTCGACGAAATCCCGGCGATCCAAAATAGGCAGCGCCAGCAGCGCCGCCCACAGCTCGTAGTCAGCCGCCGCCAAGGGGGCATCGGCCAGATACAGAACCAGGCTATTGTCATTAGCCGCCAACCGATAGCGGAAATAGCCGTGCTCCCACTGGCGGCTCTGCAGATCCAGGCGATGAATGCCGGAACGGGTGGCCACCCAGAGGAAGCGCTGATCCGGGCTCAGGGCAACGGCGGTGAGCACTTCGCCCGCCAGATGCCGTTCAACCTTGGCCACGCCGTGTTCGGAGAGCAGCACTTCGAGCAGCGCCCCGCCGGCGGGGTCGTCGTTTTCGAGCGGATATTCCGTGCCGATCCAGGCTGTGGCATCACGGAGAACACCGGCCACGGGAGAGTTGCATTCAGGTATCACCTGCTCCAGCGCTTGGCCCTGCCCTTCTGCAGCCATGAGCAGCAGCTGCCCAGTCCGCTCCTCGCCCTCCGGACAGTAGCCGCTCCAAGCAAAGAGCCAGCGTGGGCCTTGGCAGGCCAGAGCCCAGGGCGTTACCCCATCTTTCTCGGCCGGAACCGCGGTCGCCGGCGAACAGCCAGCCGGTGGGCTTGCGGGATCGAGCTCAACCGGCTCGACGATATAGTTGGCTTTAACAGCCGGATCGAATGACCAGGCGTTGCCGACCAGCCCGTCACCGGTAATACGGAAGCGGCCGTTCAACCACACGTCGCCGTCCACGAATTCAATCCGGCGAACGTGCGGCTGGATAAATAATTTGCCGAATGCCGGCCGGCCGACTGGCAGCTCTATCTCTGCGGCAGCGGTCAGCGGCAGCCAAACGAACCAGAGCAGGAGCGCCTGCCAAAGGCAGCGCACAGCCTTATGCTTCATGCTCTCCCCCCTCTCCGCCACCAGTGCAGAAGCTACATGCTCAGCGGCCTTATGGACTGTTTATTTTTCGACAGCTCGCGCCGCAGCACCCATTAATGGCCGCTAGCGCGGCAATCTCGCGGCTAAAGCCGTTTATGCCCTTTGGGTACTCCTACAGGGTGCCAATCTCAGCCGCTGGCAGAGCGCCTCCCCTGTAGGAGTGGCTTTAGCCGCGAGAGCCGGCCGCAGGCCGGCACAATGAGCCGTGGCCGTGGCAGCAAACCCTTCGGCCGCTGTGCGGCCGTCTCGGGGCTGAAGCCCCTCCTACAGGGTGCAGCCCTTCAAGGTTGGCACCCTATGGGAGTGCCCAAAGGGCATAAAGGCCTTCAGGCCCGACAGCCGGCCGGCAAGGCCGGCAACGCCCAAGGCGGCTGGCTAAACCGCCGCTCGGGCGGTAGCGCGCTAGCGTTCGTCGGCTGTTGTTAGGGGCTCTAAGTGCAAATCGCTGCAGCAAACAGATCGGACTCTACTGCATTTTTCAGCCGTCAAGAAAAAACAAAAAAGCTCGACACTTCCCTGGCTTAAGCGGCCTTTTCAAGCCGAAAACCCCAGCCGATCCAGGATAAAAGCATAGTCGAAGGCCAGTTCCTTGAGCGCCTCGTAGCGCCCGGAAGCGCCGCCGTGGCCGGCGCCCATATGGGTCTTGAGCAGCAGGAGGTTGTCGTCGGTTTTGCTGGCGCGCAGCTTGGCGCACCACTTGGCCGGCTCCCAGTACTGCACGCGCGGGTCGTTGAGGCCGGCGACGATGAGGATGTGCGGGTAGGCCTGCGGCGTGACGTTGTCATAGGGCGAGTAAGCGTGGATGGCGCGGAAGTACTCTTCCTCCGCCGGATTGCCCCACTCGTCGTATTCGATGACGGTGAGCGGCAGGCTGGCATCCTGCATGCTATTGAGCACATCGACGAACGGCACCTGCGCCACCACGCAATGGAACAGCTCCGGCCGCATGTTGGTGACCGCGCCCATCAGCAGGCCGCCGGCGCTGCCGCCCATGATGGCCAGCCGCTCGGGACGGGTGTAGCCCTGCTCGATCAGATGCTCGGCAGCGGCGATGAAGTCGGTGAAGGTGTTGATCTTCTCCAGCAGCTTCCCGGCGTTCTTCCATGGCTCGCCCAGATCGCCGCCGCCGCGGATGTGGGCGACCGCGAAGACGAAACCGCGCTCGAGCAGGCTCAGGCGGGTTGGCGAAAAGCCAGGATCCATGCTGATGCCATAGGCGCCGTAGCCATACAGCAAGCAGGGATTGCTCCTATCCAGCTGCACTCCCTTCTTGTGCACCAGCGAGATCGGCACCTTGGTGCCGTCGCTGGCAGTGGCCCACAGGCGATGGCTTTCGTAGGCATTCGGATCATGGCCAGCCGGAACCTCCTGCTCCTTCAGCAGGGTCTTCTGCCGACTGGCCATGTCGTAGTCATAGATCCGCCGCGGCGTCACCAGCGAGGTATAGGCAAAGCGCAACATCCGGCTGTCGTACTCCGGATTGTCGCCACCGTAGGTGGCGTATACCTCCTCGTCGAAAGCGATGTCGTGGAAGGCATCGGTCGCCAGATCGAAGATGCGGATCTTCAATAGCCCCTGGTCCCGGAGGTACACCACCAGATAGTCACGAAACAGCTCGAAGCCCTCAAGCTTGGTCTGCGGGCGATGCGGGATGTACTCGCGCCAGGCGCTCGCCTCGGAAAAGCGCCCCACCGGCGCCCGCAGCAGCCGGAAGTTGACCGCGTCCTTGTTGGTGAGCAGCCAGAGCTCGCCCTCGCGGTGGTCTATGGAGTACTCCACCCCGTGCTCACGCGCCTTGAACAGGATCGGCTTTGTTCCTGGATCGGCGGCATCGAGGAAATACTCCTCGCTGGTGACGTGGCTGCCGAGCGAGATGTAGATCTGGCGCCGATCCTTGCTGTGGCTGAGCCGCACGAAAAAGGCTTCGTCCGGTTCTTCCAACACCTGCTCCTCGGGTCGGCCATCCAGGTGATGACGCAGTACCCGATAGGGTCGCTTGGTGGCATCCAGCACCGTGTAGTAGAAACTGCGCGAATCCAGGCACCATTCGATGTCGGCGGCGGTGTTGCCGATATCGACGCCGAGCAGCTCGCCGGTTTCCAAATTCTTTATCCGCAGCCGGTAGGTTTCGGAACCGTCCGTGTCCTCGCCGTATGCCAGCAGCTTGTGGTCCGGACTGATGGCGGCCGCGCCGATGTCGTAGTAGTCGTGCCCTTTCGCCAGCACGTTGACGTCGAGGATGGCTTCCTCCGGCGCATCCAGATCGCCGTGCTTACGGCAGAAAATCGGATAGTCGCGGCCCTGCTCGGTGCGGCTGTAATAGTAATAGTCGTCGCGCCGCACCGGCACCGACAGGTCGGTTTCTTTGATGCGGCTGAGAAACTCCTGATAGAGCGTCTCCTGCAACGGTTGAGTATGCGCCATTACCGCCTCGGTATAGGCGTTCTCCGCTTCCAGATAGGCGATGACCTCCGGGTTGTCGCGCTGCCGCAGCCAGAAGTAGTCGTCCACCCGCCGCTGGCCGAAATGTTCGGTAGTGTGTGGATGGCGGGCGGCGATGGGTGGCTGCGGCATGGATGACTCCCTCGAGGTTGCTCAGCGCCTAACCGTGGGGGAAGGAGGCGGCTGCGTCAATGCAGGCTGATCACGCTGCCCACACTCTGACAGCCAGGGACGAGCGGTCGGCGGCAGGCGGGGCAAAGCAGCTCAGTCCCGCTGCTCTTCATCGGCATCGGCGGCCCGCACCTCTGCGGCATATCTGCGGCGGTCGAACAGCAGTTCCACCACGACGAAGAACAACGGGATGAAAAAGATCCCGATCAGAGTGCCGGCCAGCATGCCGCCGAGCACCCCGGTGCCGATCGAGTTCTGGGCGCCGGAACCGGCGCCGGCAGCGAACGCCAGTGGCGTCACCCCAAGGCCGAACGCCAGCGAGGTCATCAGGATCGGCCGCAGCCGGTCGCGTACCGCGGCCATGGTGGCCTTGATCAGCCCCATGCCGTGCTCGAGGTTGTCCTTGGCGAAGGCGACGATCAGGATGGCGTTCTTGCTGGTGAGGCCGATCGTGGTCAGCATGGCCACCTGGAAGTAGATATCGCGCTCCATGCCGCGCAGCATGGCGGCAAGTACTGTGCCGAGAATGCCTATCGGCACCACCAGGAGCACCGCGGTCGGAATCGTCCAGCTCTCGTACAAGGCCGCCAGGCAGAGGAACACGACCAGCAGGGAGAGCGTGTACAGCAGCGGCAACTGCGCACCGGCCTGACGCTCCTGGTAGGAAATCCCAGTCCAGGCGACGCCGATCCCCCGGGGCAGCTCGGCGGCCAAGCGCTCGATCTCGGCCATCGCCTGACCGGTACTTATTCCAGCGGCGGCTTCTCCCTGGATCTCCACCGCCGGCACGCCTTCGTAACGCTCCAGCCGTGGCGAGCCGTACGTCCAGTGCGAGCTGGCGAAGGCGGAGAAAGGCACCATCTCGCCCCGGTCGTTGCGCACCGACCAGAGATTGAAGTCCTCCGGCACCATGCGGAACGGCGCGTCGGCCTGCATATACACCCGCTTCACGCGGCCGCGGTCGATGAAATCGTCGATGTACTGGCTCCCCCAGGTGGTCGACAGCAGGGTATTGATGGCGGCGATCGATAATCCCTGGGCAGCGGCCTGCTCCTTGTCGACGTCGATATGGAACTGCGGCGTATCCTCCAGCCCGTTCGGCCGCACGTTGGTTAGCAACGAGCTTTTTCCGGCGGCGCCAAGCAGCTGGTTGCGCGCCGCCATCAACGCTTCGTGGCCCAAACCGGCCTTGTCCTGCAAGAAGAAGTCGAAGCCGGCCGCGGTGCCCAGCCCGGGCACAGCCGGCGGGGGGAAGGCAAAAACTAGGGCATCGCGGATTTGGCTCAGCGCCGCCATCGCCCGTGCGGCAACCGCCTTGACGCTGAGCTCTGCCGCTTTGCGCTTGCTCCAGTCAGCCAGTTTGATGAAGGCCAAGCCGGTGTTCTGGCCGCCGCCACTAAAGCTGAAGCCTTGCACGCTGAACACCGATTCGACCGCCTCCTGCTCCTGCTGCAGGAAGTAGTGCTCGAGCTGCAGCATCGATTCCAAGGTGCGCTCCTGGGTCGCGCCCACCGGCGCCTGCACCTGAGCCAGCAGGATGCCCTGATCCTCCAACGGCAGGAACGCGCCGGGCAGGCGCAGAAACAGCACTGCCATCAGCACCGTCAGCAAGGCGAACACCGCCATGGAACGCTTGCGGCGGCTGATGACGCCGCGCACCGCCCCCTGATATCGCTCCCTGCCGTGCTCGAAGCTACGATTGAACCAGCCGAAGAAGCCCCGCCGGTGAGTGCCGTGCTCGCCCTTGGGCACCGGCTTCAACATGGTCGCGCACAACGCCGGGGTGAGGACGATGGCAATCAGCACCGATAGCGCCATCGCCGCTACGATAGTGGCGGAGAACTGTCGATAGATGACACCGGTCGATCCACCCATGAACGCCATCGGCACGAACACCGCCGACAGCACCAGACCGATGGCGATCAGCGCGCCGGTGATCTGGTCCATGGACTTGCGGGTCGCCTCCTTCGGCGGCAGGCCTTCCTCCTGCATGATGCGCTCGACGTTCTCCACCACGACGATGGCATCGTCCACCAGCAGACCGATCGCCAGCACCATGGCGAACATGGTCAGCATATTGATCGAGAAGCCCAGCGCGGCCAGTACGCCGAAAGCGCCGAGCAGCACGACCGGCACCGCAATGGTCGGGATCAGAGTGGCGCGGAAGTTCTGCAGGAACAGATACATCACCAGGAACACCAGGGCGATGGCTTCGAGCAGCGTCTCTACCACGCCCTGGATGGCCACCCGGACGAACGGGGTCGTGTCGTACGGCAGCACCATGGTCAGCCCGGCCGGGAAATACGGCGAGAGCTCGGCCAGGGCGGTCTCCACGGCTGCAGCGGTATTCAAGGCGTTAGCGCCGGTCGCCAGAGAAATTCCCATGCCGGTTGCCGGCCGGCCGTTGTAGCGGCTGATGACATCGTAGCTCTCCGCCCCCAGCTCGACCCGAGCAACATCACCAAGCTTGAGCACCGAGCCGTCGGGGTTGCTGCGGACGACGATGTCGCGGAACTGCTGCTCCGTCTGCAGCCGCGACTGGGCGGTGATGGTGGCGTTGAGCTGCTGGCCCTCGACCGCGGGGGTACCGCCGAGTTGGCCGGCGGCAACCTGGGCGTTCTGCGCCCGGATCGCGCCGATCAGATCGTCGGGCGCAAGTCGGTAAGTCTCGAGTTTGTTAGGGTCCAGCCAGATCCGCATGGCGTACTTGGCACCGAACACCTGCACCGTGCCCACGCCGGCAACGCGGCTTATCGGCTCGACCAGGCTCGCGCTGATGTAGTCGGAGATGTCGGTTCGCGACAAGCTGCCATCCTCGGACACGAACCCGACCACCATCAGGAAGCCGGAACTGGCCTTGGCGACGCTAACGCCCTGTCGCTGCACCTCCTGCGGCAGCGTCGGCATCGCCAACTGCAGTTTGTTCTGCACCTGCACCTGAGCGATGTCCGGATCGGTGCTGGTATCGAAGGTCAGGGTGAGCGTGGCGGTGCCGTTGGCCGAGCTGGTGGCGGACAGGTAGATCAAACCGTCGAGGCCGGTCATGTTCTGCTCGATGACCTGAGTCACCGAGTTCTCTACCACTTGCGCCGAAGCGCCGGGATAGGTGGCGTTGATGGTGACTGTCGGCGGTGCAATGGTGGGGTACTGCGCAATCGGCAGGGTGAAGATCGCCAGCCCGCCGGCCAGCATGATGATAATGGCGATGACCCAGGCGAATACCGGCCGGTCGATAAAGAAGCGTGCCATGCAGCCCCCCCTACCGCCCGCTGCCAGCGGCAGGAGGCCCTTGGCCGGCGCCGGGCTTAGCGGCCGGCGCTGCTTCGGTCGGCTGCACGGTGGCGCCTGGGCGGACCTTCTGCAGCCCTTCGACGATCACCCGGTCGCCCGCAGCCAAGCCGGAGTCGATCAGCCACTGGTCGCCGATGGTGCGATTGACCTTGACCTGCCGCAGCTCGACCCGATTGTCCGCGGTCACCACCAGTGCGGTGGCGTTACCTTTCGGATCGCGGGTAATGCCTTGCTGCGGCGCCAACACGGCCTGCGGCCGCCTAGCCAGGGCTACCACGGCGCGCACGTACATGCCGGGCAGCAGCAGCGTTTCCGGGTTGGGAACGACCACCTGTAAGAGGAAGCTGCCGGTGGTGGGTTCGACCGTCAGGTCGGCGAAAGTCAGCTTGCCTTGGTGCGGATAGCGGGTGCGGTTCTCCAACAGAATGGTAACCGGTACCTCGTCGACCTTACTGACCGTGCCGGCAGCCAGTTCCTGGCGCAGTTGTAACAGCTCGCTGGCCGACATAGTCAGATCGACATTTATCGGATCCAGTTGCTGCACCGTAGTCAGCGCGCTTGCTTGGTTGGCCGTAACCAGCGCGCCCTGGGTTACCGTCGAACGGCCCGCTCGGCCGCTGATAGGCGAGGTGATTCGGGCGTAACCCAGTTGGATCTGGCTGTTGCGGACGGCAGCCTGCGCCACCTTTACCTGTGCCTCGGCCGTGCCCAGGGCAGCGACGGCATCGTCGTAATCCTGGCGGCTGACCGCGTTGCTCTTGATCAGCTTGCTCATGCGCGCGGCAGTGGCGCGGGCCGACTCCCGCGTCGCTTCCGCCTGCGCCAACGACGCCTGCGCGCTGGCGAGGTTGGCCCGATACACCGCGTCGTCGATCTGGTACAGCGGCTGGCCGGCTTGCACCAAGCCGCCCTCTTCGAACAGCCGCCGCTCGATGATGCCGTTCACCTGTGGGCGGATCTCGGCCACCAGGAAGGGACTGGTGCGCCCGTTCAGCTCACGCGTCAGGGTCACCGGCTGCGCCTGCAGAGTCACCACGGTGACCGGAATCGGTCCGCTGGGCTGGGGCGGCGCGGCAGTCCGCTCGCAAGCCTGCAGCCCTAGTCCCAGCCCCAGCAGCGCAAGCAATGCCACTCGTCGCAGGAAATTGCCCGGTTGCATGTACCAACCTTTATTGCGTCGTCGGGCGGCGTTCCGGTACACCGGTGCGCGAGAGCATGCCGCAAGCTACGAACGGCATGCTCAACTGTAGTAAGGGCTGGCGTTGATCCCTCCAACGCAGCAACCACATACAGCAAGAAGCACAACGAAAGCAGGCAAAGCTTCGGCCGTGCGGCAAGGGCCTGCTCGCCATCGACAAGAAGCAGCGGTGCAGCGTATGTACATCCGACCCTGGCAGGCCGTCCTGATACTTGTCGCCATCAGCTTTGTCCTGACGGCGGCGGCGGTTCCGGCCGCAACCTGGCCGACCAGCGCAACCCTCAGCCTGGCGAGCGGTGTCGCCGCCCTCACCCTAATGGCAGCGGCGGCAGTGCTGGGTGGCCGCTGGAGCTTGGTGGAATCCGCCTTCGGCGGACTCGATCGGGTGTACCGGGCGCACAAGTGGATGGGGATCTGGGCGCTAGCGCTGGCGTCGTTTCACTTGGTGTTCAAGGCCGAAATCGATGGCTGGACCACCGCCTCCATCCTGGAGATGCCGCCCTACTACACGCGGCTGGTGCGACAGTTGGCTTTCGTCGCCCTGATGTTCATCGTCATGCTGGCCTTGAACAGGAACATCCCTTACAACGTCTGGCGCTGGTGGCACAAACTGTCCGGCCCCCTGTTCCTGCTCGTCATCCTGCACTGGCTGAGCTTCAAGTCGCCGATCGCGCTAGCCAGTCCGGCCGGCATCTGGCTGGCGGCCGCCTCGCTGCTGGGAGTAACCTCCGCCGCTTACAAGCTGCTGCTGTACCCGTTTCTGGCGCATCACGCCGAATACCGGGTGGTCGACCTCCACCCCGGCGACAACGCGATACATCTGCAGCTGATGCCGGTGAAACGGGCCGTCCAGTTCCAGCCGGGGCAATTCGGCTTCCTGCGAATGAAGCAGGAGGGCCTGTGGGAGCCGCATCCGTTCACTATCGCCAGCGGCACCAGCCCGGACGGGCGGGTCGATTTCGTGGTCCGCGGGCTCGGCGACTACACCAGCAAACTGGCAGCCAAAACCGCCATCGGCATGCGCGCCGACATCTACGCGCCGTACGGCCGCTTCCGGCGGCCAACACAGGCACAGCGGGAAATCTGGATCGGCGGCGGCGTCGGCATTTCGCCGTTCATCTCCTGGCTGCAGGACGAGTCGGCCGGCGGCTTCGACCGGGTCAC
>DASULL010000311.1:0-2883 GCA_036278215.1 Gammaproteobacteria bacterium
GCCGCCGCTGAAGCGGCTTACCGAAGTGATGTCGCCGATCCAGCGGGGGATCGCTGCGGGGGAGAGCCTGTTCGCCGTCATCGACGAGCCGGCCGAGGTCGATGAGGGCACGCGTTCATTGGCGCGGGCTCAGGGGCGGATCGAATTCCGCGATGTCCGCTTCAACTATCCGGGCAAGAGCGATGTCCTCAAGGGCATCGATCTGCATGTCGCTCCCGGCGAGACCGTGGCGCTGGTGGGCCGCTCCGGTAGCGGCAAGACGACTCTGGTCAGCCTGCTGCCACGCCTCTACGAAGTCTCGCAGGGGGAAATCCTGCTGGATGGATATCCGCTGCACGAATACCGGCTGGCGGACCTGCGCCGGCAGATCGCGATGGTGGGCCAGCACGTCGTGCTCTTCAACGACACTATCGCCGCCAACATCGCCTATGGGATGGACAAGATCGATCTTGACGCTGTCCGTAGGGCGGCCAAGGCGGCGCATGCGCTGGAGTTCATCGAGCGGCTGCCGCAGGGTTTCAACACGTCCATCGGCGAAAATGGCGTGATGCTCTCCGGCGGGCAGCGTCAGCGGCTGGCGATCGCGCGTGCCTTACTGAAGGACGCGCCGATCCTCATCCTCGATGAAGCCACCTCGGCGCTGGATACCGAGTCCGAGCAGCAGATCAAGGCGGCGCTGGATATCCTGATGGAAGGCCGCACCACGCTGGTAATCGCCCACCGCCTTTCCACCATCGAAAGCGCCGACCGCATCGTGGTGATGCACGATGGCCAGATCGTCGAATCCGGCCGCCACGAGGAACTGCTTGCCAAGGGCGGGCATTATGCTTCGCTGCATCGGCTGCAGTTCAAAGAAGCGGCGCAGCCGCCGGAGCAAGCCTGAGGTCGGCGGCGGTGCGGAAAGGGCTGCCGAAATTCTGGTTGCAGGGCGGTCCGCTGGCGGGGCTGTTGGCGCCGCTGGGCTGGTTGATGGCTTCGGTGGCGCTGGCTCGTCGCCAGCTGTACCGGCGTGGCTTGCTGCCGAGCCGCAGGCTGCCGGTGCCAGTGATCATCGTCGGCAATATTTTCGTCGGCGGCACCGGCAAGACTCCGTTGGTGGCCTGGTTGTGCGTGCGGCTGCAGGCCATGGGCCGGCGGCCCGGCATCGTGCTGCGCGGCTACGGCGGTCGGGCGGCGCAGTGGCCGCAGCGGGTGCTGGCCGACAGCGATCCGGATCTGGTCGGCGATGAAGCGGTATTGCTCGCCCGCGAGACCGGCGTGCCGGTAGCCGCCGGGCCGGCCCGGGCGGAGGCCGCCGCACTGCTGCTGGAGGCCGGTTGCGATGTCATCATCGGCGACGACGGTCTGCAGCACTATGCTCTGGCGCGCGATGCCGAAATTGCCGTGATCGACGCCGGCCGCGGCCTCGGCAATGGCCGTTGCCTTCCCGCCGGTCCGCTGCGGGAGCCGCGCGGTCGGCTTGGCACGGTCGATCTGGTGATCGCCAACGGCGGCCCCGGCTCCTTCACACCATATTTTTTCAAGCTTGTCGCCGAGCCGCTGCAAGCGCTCGGGCCGACGGCAGAGCCGCCGCCGGTGCAGGATGCGGTGCACGCAGTCGCCGGCATAGGCAACCCGCAGCGGTTCTTCCAGCAATTGCGCCAGCAGGGCTTCGAGCCGATCGAGCATCCGTTTCCGGATCACCACCGCTACCGGCCTGAGGAGCTGAGCTTTGCCGATGAGCTGCCTATTGTTATGACTGCCAAGGATGCCGTGAAGGTGTCCGGTTTTTCCAACGCGCGTTGCTGGGTGTTGCCGGTGCGAGCCGAGCCCGACGCAGCAACGCAGAATGCCCTGGATGCGCTGCTGGCGCGAGTGCTGGAAGGTTACAATGGAGCCAGTTGAGTTTACCGTCATCATCCCCGCGCGGCACGGCTCGACGCGGTTTCCCGGCAAGCCGCTGGTCGATATCGTCGGCAAGCCGATGATCCAGCATGTCTATGAGCGCGCTCGGGAGAGCGGGGCTGCACGCGTGCTGGTAGCAACCGACGATGACCGCATCGCGGCCGCTGCGCGCAGCTTCGGCGCGGAAGTGGTCATGACCCGCTCCGACCACCCCTCCGGCACGGATCGTCTGGCCGAAGTGGTGGCGCTGGAAGGGCTGCACGACCCCGAGATCGTGGTCAATCTGCAGGGCGACGAGCCGCTGATGCCGCCGGCGCTCATCCGGCAGGTGGCGGAGGCGCTGGCGCAGCGCCCCGAGGCCGATATCGCGACGCTGGCTACGCCGATCGTCGAGCGGGCCGAGGTGTTCGAACCGAACATCGTCAAGGTGGTCCGCAACCGCGATGGTTACGCCCTGTACTTCAGCCGCGCGCCGATTCCCTGGGATAGGGACGGCTTCAAGCAGGAGGAGGGTCGGCTGACCGCCGGCTATCTACGCCATCTCGGTATCTACGGTTACCGGGTCAACTTCCTGCGCCGCTATCCGCGGCTCTCGGAAGTGGAGATCGAGCGCGCGGAGAGCCTGGAGCAGTTGCGCGCCCTGTGGCATGGCGCCCGCATCTACGTCGAAGTGGCCAACGACATGCCCGGACCCGGTGTCGACACGCCGGCCGACCTGGAAAAAGTAGCGGCGCTGATGCGCGAACGCAGAAGCTAGCAGAGCGCTCTGTAAAGGGATTGCAATGGCGCGTCGGAGCGCGGCGCAGAAGCATCGTCTGATTTTTATGGAAGGCTCTTGAGTCAGGAGGATTGGAGTGCAGAGAGTGCTGTTCGTCTGCATGGGCAACATCTGCAGATCGCCGACCGCCGAGGGCGTGTTTCGGCGTGAGATCGAGAAGCTGGGTTTAGCTGATCGCGTCCATATCGATTCGGCCGGAACCCACAACTACCATCCGGGCA
>DASULL010000312.1:0-7152 GCA_036278215.1 Gammaproteobacteria bacterium
CTGGTTCTGGCCGTGCTGCTGCCGGTCTGGATTCCGGTGGACTACCTGCTGCTGCCTCTGACCGACTTCCTGCCCCTCGCTGCCCTGCGTCTGGGCGCGGGCGGGTTGGCCCTGACGCTCTATTTTCTGTCCTCGGATAGCGGCAGCCGGCTCGCCGGCGCGCTGGCCCGGCTGGCTGCACTACTCTTCCTGCCGGCGGCGCTCTATGTCGCGGCCAGGCTGCAGCTGCAGTCGGGCAGCGATAACCTGCTCTATGGTTATGCCTTCTTCCCGATCTTGATGGCGGCGATGCTTGCGGTGTTCCCGCTGACTCTGGTGGAAGGGCTGGCTCTGGGACTGCCCGTACTGCTCGGCTACGGCGCACTGGAGCTGGTCCTTGGGACGCCGCTGGATCCTAGCTGGCTGGGCATGCTCTGGCTGCTCTCGCTGGTGGCGCTGATCTCCCTCTGGACCCAGCTCAGCCAGCTGCGCATGCTGCTGGATCTGTTCCGGCGCGCCACTCGCGACACCGTCACCGGCGTGTTCAACCGGCGCAACCTCACCGAGCGCCTGGAAGCGGAACATGCCCGCTGGGAGCGTCATGGCCGGCCGCTGACGCTGTTGCAAATCGAACTCGGCGGCCTGGAGCGGATCACCAACGAGCACGGTGCCGCCGTAGCCAACCGGCTGCTCGCCCAGCTCGCCGATGTGATCGAACGAGCGCTGCGGCCCACCGATCTGATCGGCCGGTGGAACGCCGACACCCTGCTGGCCGTCCTGCCCGAAACCGACGACGAGACGGCGCGCCGCATGGCCGGCCGGGTACGGGAGGTGAGCGAACTCGCTAGCGTGCCGCTGGCCACAGGCGGCACGCTTCGGGCCGAAGCCCGCATCACGGTGGTCGCCCCTGTGCCGCGGGAGAATCTGACCCGGCTGATGACGCGGATCGACCACAAGCTGGCCGCCCCCAGCCGGGTAGCGGCTGTCGGTTAGCGCTCCCATTCGGCGGCAGAACTGCAGCGCCGGGCGCCGCTCCCGAGAGAGCGGTGCCCGGCTCAGAACAGGAGCAACAGCGCCAGTCCCAGAACCAAGCCGCCGGCCATCACCGGCAGCGTCCGAACCGCCAGTTCGCGGCCGCCGATTGCCGCAATCAAACCGGCCTTGACCAGGCTGTTGCCGAAGGCGGCAAGGAAAATGCCGCGCACGGCCACCTCCGCACTTAGCCCATCCCGGGCACTGTTGGCGAGCGACAGGGTAATAGCGTCTACGTCGGTCAGGCCGGACAGCAGCGCCACCAGGTAGACGCCGACCTCGCCGAGCCAGCGGCGGGCTCCCTCCACCAGAAACAGAATCGCGACCAGCAAGGCGGCGAAGCGCAGCGCCGGACCAAGTTCGAAGGGATTTTTCAACGGCGGCTCGCCCGCAGCTTCGGGCTGCTGAATCGAGTGCCGAAAATATAGCCAGGCACCGCCGGCGTAGACGACACAGGCCGCCAGCAGCGGCGCCAGCAGACTCGGCAGCAGCGTCGGGTTGACCAAGCCGACCTCCAGCAGGACACGGGGGAACATCAAGGCCGAGGTCGCCAGCAGGCCGGCCGCCAGCGCTGGGCGCAGCTTAGGCGCATCCAGCCGCGACAGGGTTAGAGTCATCGCGGTGGAAGAAACCATGCCGCCCAGCAGAGCGGTAACCAGCAAGCCGTGGCGCGTGCCCAACAAACGGATCGCGATATACGCCGCAAAGCCGATGCCGGCGATCAACACCACCATCCACCAGGTAGTGTACGGATTAAAGACCTGCCAGGGGCCGTAACCTTGATTGGGCAGATTCGGCAACAGAACCACGGAAATGAACAGCAGCTTCAGCGCGCCGCTCAACTCGGCCTCGCTGAGTTGGCGCAAGGCGCTGTGCAGGCGGGCCTTCAGACTCAGCAGCAGGGTCACGACGATCGCGCAGGCGGCCGCCAGCAGCCGGCTTTCCGCCAGCGCTAGGCTGCCGAGCAGAAAAGTCAGCAGCAAAGCAATCTCGCTGGTCATGCCATGGTCGCCGCTACGGCGGATCTCAACCAGATAGCCGGCAATCACCAGCAGAGCTAACAGAGCGAACATGGCGATCCAGGCAGCGACGCCGAAATGCGCCAGGCTCAGGGCGGCAAGTCCACCGAACAGGCCGGTCAGGCCGAAGGTGCGGATCCCCGCCACCAGCTCGGTATCGGCCTGTTCACGAGCGGTCCAGGCGCGCTCGGCGCCGATCAACAGGCCAATCCCAAGCGAGGTGGCGAGATTCAGAGAAAGTTCGAGGCTCATTACCAAATCAGCGGTCTTGCTTGTCGGAGGTGGTCGGCAGTGTAGCCGACCCGGCCGGGAGTTCGCCCGCTCCGAAGGAAGCCGCCCAGCCGCGCTGCCTTGGAACAGCTTAGTGCCGGCCCAATAGTCGGGAGCCTTGAGCAATGCCTGGGAGGCGGCCATGCCAACACATGTACAGCCCGTTAAGGGCCGCTGGTACTACGATGCCACTGGCGGCCGGAAACTACAGGTAACCTGGATTGACGAGGAAGACATGTTGGTCGAAGCCCGCTTCGAGGACGGCCATACCGAGTACTATCCGGAAACGGCCTGGCGCCAGCTAGAATTGGAGCCGGCGGCGGAAGACAGAAGCACGGGCGGCCTGGGAGGCGGCATCTCGGATGAGGAATACCGGCGAGCGACCGGCTGGGGCGAGAAAAGCCCGGATGATTTCCCGGACGGCTGAGCAGGGATTAGGCGAGTTAAATAAAGAGGACGGGATTATCCAGATCGCCGTCCCGTCCTCCACTCCCCCATCCAACACCTTTCCACGCGGGCCACAGGGACAGCTTGCTCAGCCTCCTTTTGCCAGCCTGATCGCGAGAGCCTCTCAAGCCGTATCCACGGCTCGCCTTTGCGTTTCCGCCGCTCTCGCCTCGCTCACATACATCGTGATCACGGCCCGCACCACCGTTTCGCCGGCGGTATCGCGCACCATCACCTCCACCGGCACATCGCCGACACTGGCGCAGGCGTCGGCCGATACCGTGGCTTCGGCGCTGACATCGGTTGTCGCCTTTTTCAGGTATTCGATGTTCATCCCCTTGGGAATCCACCGCCTTCCCGCCGGGGTGCTCGCCTCCATCGCCAAACCGGCGGCGATCTCGCAGAGATTGCCCATCGCCAGGGCGTGAACGGTACCGATATGATTTTGCACCGCGCGACGCTTGCGCATACTCCAGACGCTGCGCCCCCGGTCGAGCTCGATCACTCTGGGACGGATGCTGCTGAAGTACGGCGCCCGCCAGCAAACGGCGCGAGCGAACAGCCACTTGCCACCAGGTAGGTTCGAGAAGGAACGGTAGAGACGCAGAACGGAAGAATTGCTGCTCATCGGCGCCACCTCTGGTAGAATCTAATTCTAGAAAACTATTCTAGTTGTTATGGCCAAAAGTCAAGCCCGCAGCACGCAACGCCGCCGCGATATCCTTCGCGCCGCACTGGCTTGCTTCGTCGAACATGGGGTGGACGGCACCACCATCGAGATGATCCGCGACCGCTCCGGCGCCAGCATCGGCAGCCTCTACCATCACTTCGGCAATAAGGAGCGCCTCGCCGCGACGCTGTTCCTGCACGGTTTGGCAGAATTCACCGAGACGCTGCTGGCGCGCCTGGCACGCAGCAGCGATGCCCGTAGCGGAATCAGCGCCATGGTGGAGAGCTACATCGACTGGGTGACCGCCAATCCCGATTGGGCGCGCTTTATCCTGCAGACCCGCGGTCAGGTGATACGCGGTGATGCGGCCGACCAACTCGCTAGCGCGAACCGCCAGCAGCTCCTGCAACTGCGCGCTTGGCTCCTGCCCCAGGTAGAGCAAGGCGCGCTACGCGCCCTGCCCCTGGAACTGTACCACCCGCTGATCATTGGGCCGGTGCAGGAGTACACGCGCGCCTGGCTGGCCGGTCGCGCCCGCCAAGCGCCGGCTACGCATCGCGCAGCCTTCACTGAAGCCGCCTGGCGCGCGGTCGGCATTGCAGCGGATGATGCCTCGCCGGCTTAACAGCGACAGAGGCCGGGAGAAGACTGCGGCAGCTTTGGCCGCTGTCCAATTCGAACGGAGGGCTATCCAGGCCGCGACAGCCCTCCGAGCCGCCGAGTTTCGCGGAGCGTCTACCTTTAACGCGCCGCCCCATCCAGCTTGTAAGGCCCATCCGGCAGGGCGCTGCGGCCAAGCACCAATGCCCGCTGGTTTGCCTGCCTGGTCAGCGGGAGATAGTTGGGAGACGCTCGGGTAATAGCGGCATTTACCGCAGCAGCAACCAGGTCGGCCAGTGGATTGCCGGTGTTGCTGTTCCGCGGCTGATACTGCATTTGCTGGTTGGCCTTCCAGATCTCAACGCCGTCCTTGCTCACCAGCTTGTAGTCGAAATTGACCGTTACCGTGGTCGAGAGCAGTATGTAGCGGGCATCCCAGCGGTTAATCGTCACGTACAGGATTGCGTCGGCGTCGAACAGCTTGGCCAGATCCTCCGGCGGCTGTTGATGAATCTGCTCGCCTTCGTAGAAGCCTTCCTGCTCGAGCACCACCTTGGTGGTGTTGATCGGGAAGACGTAATACCCCTTCTCGGCCAGCGGAACCGGCAGAGTCGAGAGCAGATAGTTCGGCGCGTCCACATCGAGCGAGCGATTAACCGACGGCACCACCAGAATCGACCGCGGCGCGGCAGCGTCGAATGCGCTTCTGTCCCAGGATTCGGTCGGCGTCACCGCGCAACCGCTGAGCAGCACCAAAGCCAGCAGGGTGAGATACTTCTTCATTATCGTGCCCCTCCGGCCTTCTGCACACGCTCGAGATTGCTGATCATCGCGTCCATCAGCCCCTTGCTCTCGGGCCAGGCGTCGCGTTCGCGCTTATACATGACAACAGCTTTATCGGTGGCGCCATCCTGCAGGTACAGCGTGCCCAGCTCCGCATAAATGCCGGGCGGCACCCGCTGGCTGGATTGATCGGCGGAGGCGATATGCGCCTCCAGCGTAGCCTTCAACTCTTGCGTCTTGGTCGGATCCTTGTAGCTCTGATAGAGCATCTGCTCGTAGTTGCCCCACGAATAGAGCGACTGATTCGCGCATCCGCCCATGGCTAAAGCGATAAGAAAAACCGCGAAAGCCCTCATGTCTCCCCCTTACTTGACGATGAAGACGCGATTGACCCCGTCGCCGAGATATACCTTCTCGTTCAACAGGACTTCGTTGCCGCGCACGACGCGCAGCAAATGCGTTCCCGGCAGCACCCGCAGAGCCGCCTTGCCTTCGGCATAGTCCCCGACCCGCCCGGCCTCGACTTCATCGACCAGCACGCGGGCATCGGCCGACGCCGGATCGAGGGTACGGAACGAGATGCTCGGCCGCATATCGGCGACGCCTTGTTTTTCCGTCGGCATCTGCACGCAACCAGCGACAGCAATCGCGGCTACAGCCAAGGCAACAGCGCTCACAATCCGCATCAGCAATTTCATGGCTTATTTCCTTCAAACCGGACCACCAGCTGACCTGGCTTGTGTCCCTGCAATGAGCCCGCAACCAGCGTGGCAACCGAGCCCTCGGTCAGCTCGCTGTCGCCAAAGTTGGCATCGACGCGAATATCGGCGAGCTTGCGCCCCGGCAGGGTGATCTCCGCCCCTGTCTGCGGCGACTTCACCCGCTCGCCCTGGGTATAGATCGCAAACGCCATGCCCGGCTTGACCCCCTGGCTCTTGCCGCCGCCGATAAAGATCCGGCTTCCATCCGCCCGCAGGATGTAGGTTTCCCACGGCCGATCGCTCATCTCGGTAGCCAGGCGGTTAACCGCTTCTGAAACGGCTTGGCGGATGGCCGCATCGTTCAGTGTGCCGTCGTAGCTGGCCCGCGAGCCGAATCCCAGGGTAGAGCTGGCTTCGGTCGAAGCCTCGCCGGCGCCGGAGGTCGCAAAGAAAGCGTGCCCGGTCTTAACGTCAACGACGCGCAGGTCGACCTTGGCAAATGCAACCTGCCGCTTGGTATCCGATAAGAAAGCTTTCTCGCCTACCGTCTTACGCCCAAACTCGGTAAGCGAACCGATGATCAGCGCATCAACGCCGACGAGATTCAGCTCGGTGCCGGTAAGGCTGCTTTCAGCCTGCAGGCGAGAGATGTCCGGGCGCTCGAAAACCAGGAATGCTCCTGACTCCGTCAGCGCCTTGCTGAGGAGATCCGTTACCTGCTTACCCAGCGGGTCGCCCTGCCCATCGCGCAGCAAGGACTGGCCGTAGCGGGTTTCATTGGTGATACGGCCAAGCGCGATCTTCCGTTTCAGCGCTGGCGCCACCGGTGCCTGCGCGGCAACGGCGGCCTGAGCGGCTTTTTGTTCGGCAATTGATTGCTGCGGCTCTTTCTGGACAACAGGCGGCGTCTGTATCGCGCAGCCGGCAGCCGCCAGAATTGCCGCCGCTGTTATCAGTAGCGACCTTCCCTTTCGGGACATTTGAGTTATTGAATAAGTCACTTCAGCCCCCCTGAATGAAGCATACACCGATAAACTTATTGTCAGCAGATCATACTCGGTTTAAAAAGGAAAAACCCCAGAACGATCCGATCATTCCGGTACTGACAAGCCGTTGCCGTGCCCCGTCGATGCTGGGTTTTGGCGCTGCCCAAGCGCCGCTGTTTACTACGCCGGGTGAGGATCCGCGCAAAGGGCATTTGCATCGCCGCGCTATCGCGCCGTGTAAAAATGCTGCGCTACTCGCATACTCAATAGCCACCTGCTGCAGCGTGGATACAGCTGGCTGGCTAACGCCGGTTGCGCCGGCGCATTCGGCAGCCCATGAATTAAAAAGTGCCGGCAAAAACGCCAACGGAGGACTCATGAGGAGCAGTAAAAGCAAGGTTTTCAATAGCATTCGCCACAGCGCCAGAAACATTGCCGTGGCAAGTCTCATGCTGGGCCTGGCCGCCTATAGCGCGACCAAGCCGGCTATTGCCGAGCCGCAGGCAGGAAAACCCGCAGCAGCGCTCGAAGGCGACCGGGTTCCGACTTCCCAAGGCGATCTGGTCATCCGGCCGATCAATCACGCCACCCTGGTGATGAGCTGGCAAAGCAAAACCCTGTATGTCGATCCGGTCGGCGAAGCCGAGCGTTTCAAAGGGCTGCCG
>DASULL010000313.1:0-3193 GCA_036278215.1 Gammaproteobacteria bacterium
CGGATCCACCTGGTGGTTGTCGTAGACCAGATCCGGGTAGTACTGGTGGGTGTCGCCCTTCAGAAACCCGTAGTAGCGCTCGAAGCCGCGGCCCAGCGGCCAGCGGTCGTAGGGGCCGGCGGCGCTGCACTGCTCGAACGGTGTCAGGTGCCACTTGCCCAGGGCATAGGTGTTGTAGCCGTTGAGTTGCAGGATTTCCGAGAGAAAGCCGTTCTCGAACGGAATCACGCCGTTGGAGCCGGGGAAGCCGATGGCCATGTCGATCACCGCAGCGACCCCATTGGAGTGGTGGTTGCGGCCGGTGAGCAGGCAGCTGCGGGTTGGCGAACACAGCGGGGTGGTGTGGCAGTTGCTGTAGCTGAGCCCGCCCTCGGCCAGCCGGTCGATATTCGGCGTTCGGATTGGCGAGCCGTAGCAGCCGAGCTGGCCATAGCCCATGTCATCGAGAACAACCAGCAGCACGTTCGGCGCGTCTTTGCGGGCGCGCCGCAGCGCCGGCCAAGCCGGTTCCGAGCGCTCGGCGGTGCGTCCGATGACGCCAGGGAATGGTTCGCCCGGCTGATACTCCCTGATGGCCATGCAGCTTCCTCCTCCTATGGGCTACGGATTTCGGCCGCCGCCGACGGCAATTTCGGCCAGCCAGCGTCGAGGTGGGGACGTCGCGTCCTGCCGGCAAGCCGCGGGGTAGGGCGCGGTCGGGCGGTAAGGTCGGGCGGCGGCTCACCGATCGCTGCCGCCGTGGCCGGGCCCGGATCCTTGGTTCGACGATGCGCGGCGCAGCCGTCCAAGCCAAGCTCCGGCCTGCGCCACCGCCTCGCTGGTCGAGGCGCCGACGACAGCGTCGGCTGGAAAGATCCGTACCGCCTCATCGGGATCGAGCTTGCCGGTGTCGCGCAGTTGCCTGGCCACGTCGGGCTCGACGCCGGACAGATAGAGCCGGCCGCCGACCTCCGCCAGATCGGCGGCGTAGTCATCGAGCACGTCGATCAGCGTCGCCCCTACCCGCGTGCGACCGCGCAGGCGCAGGACGACCACCGGATGCTCCGAGCCGGCCGGATTGGGCAGCGTTTCCCGCAGCGTCCGGGCGCCGGCGAAGAACAGGCTGCCGTAGGCGTGCAGGACTGTCACCGCTCGGCTCGGCAGATCGGCCGGCGGCGCGGTTTCGGCAAGGCTGCCGTCCTCCCGGCGGATCAGCGCCCGCACCCTGACATCGCTCGCCTGCGAAAACAGGTGCAGCGTCACGCTCAAGAGCACGCCGACCGCGACTGCCTGTGGAATCGACAGCACCAGCGTGGCGATGAACGTGACCAGAATCGACCAGCGCGCCGCCCGACTGGTGCGCCAGATGGAGCGTGCCTCGCCGACGTCGATGGCGCTGATCCCGGAGACGATCATCAGCGCCGCCAGCACCGCCATCGGCACGTAGCCGACCAGGCCGGGAATCAGCAGCACGATCACCAGCATCCAAAGGCCGCCGAAGATCCCACCCCAGCGGCTGCGGGCACCGACCCGGACGTTCAACGCCGTCTGCCCGACCGAGCCGCCGGCTGGAATGCCGGAGACCAGGCCGGCGGCGACATTACCGGCGCCTTGGGCGAGCAAATCCCGCGAGGTGCTGACCGGTCGATTGTCCGGGTTCTCCACGCTCAGGCTGACCCCGGCACCCTGCACGCCGATCACCACGGCAACGGCTGCTGCTGCTAGCGCCAGATCCGGCGTCAGCAGCGATAAGGCCGGCAGGCTGAGCGGCGGCAGCCCCTGGGGAATGATGCCGACGTCGCTCACCTGCTGGACGTCATCCCAGCCCAGCAGCAACACCGCCACTGTCGGCAGCACCAGCGCCAGCAGCGAGGCCGCCGCTGCCAGCCGGGTGCGTGCCAGACCGACCATGAGCGCCAGGGCCAGTGCCCCTGTCAGGATGGTCGGCAAGCTGAATGCCGACGCCTCGGTGAGTAGAGCCAGGAACTGAGCGATTTCGCTGCTGCCCTCGGGATTCACGCCGACAAACGGCGCCGCCTGATCGAGAATCAGCACCACCGCGACGCCGATCAGGAAGCCGGTCATCACGGCATGAGACACGAAGCGCACCAGCCGCCCGAGTCGCAGCAGGCCGAAGACGATGAGGAACATCCCGGTCAGTACCACCAGTAGAAACATGGCCTGGGCGCGCTGCTCCGCCGGATAGCCGGTGATCGCCTGTCCGGCGGCCAACGCCGATGCGCTGGTGGTCGAGATCTGCATCAGCTGCGCGCTCACCAGCGAGCTGCCGACCACAGGGCCGGCGATGCTGGTATAGAGGCCATAAACTGGGTTAACCCCGGCCAGCGCCGCCGCTGCCAAGCCGTCCGGGATGCTGACCACGGCATTGATCAGACCGGCGACGCCGTCCTGCCACAACGTGCTTTTCCGCAGGCGTGAACGGCCAGCCATTCAGTCCTCGATACGCACCGTCTGCACTCCCTGCTCGACTTTGACCGTCACCGCCCGGGGCTCCGAGGGGAAAGCGATCACACTGATCTTGCCGTTGCGCTCCATGTAGGCACGGCGCACCCGTGCCGGATCCTCGTGGCGAACCTCAAGGCGCAGAGCTTGGGCCAGGTCCTCGCGGGTGAGGCCTGCCTCGCGCAGTCCCTGCCGGCGCACCTGCCCATCCTCGATCAGCAGCACCGGACCGCCTTTCACCATCGGCCCCAGCCAGTCGGTGTGCCTGGCCACGACGGCGAGCAGCCGCTGCATGGCCAGCAGCACAGCGCCTGCCGCCAGCGTTGGTAGTAAGGGGGCCGAGCCGTTGATGGCCCGGCTCAGGATGGAGCCAAGCATGATCGCGACGATGACGTCGAAGGCGCTGGCCTTGGCCAGCAGCCGCCGGCTAGCCAAGCGCACCAGCACCAGCGCGGCGACATAGACGAGGACGGTGCGCAGCGCCATCTCGACGATCCCGACCTGGGCGACGTCCTTGCCCAGACCGAGCATGGCTTGGAGCGGCTCCCAAGACATCCCCATCCGGCTACTCCTGGGCCCGACGGATGGAGCCGGTAAATGAACGTCTTCGCAGCATTCCGGCGACCGGGAATAGCAAGCCGAATCCGATCAGGGAAGCCACCACCACCATGGTAATGGTGTCCGGATGACCGACCGCCTGGGTGGCGACCACCGTCGCTGCCGCGATGTTCCGCTGCGAGGTCCCAAGTCC
>DASULL010000314.1:0-5593 GCA_036278215.1 Gammaproteobacteria bacterium
ACCGGCAAGCAAGGCCCAAGGAGCTACTGGTCGGCGCGCGCAGCAGCCGAAGCCGGCCTAGCCGATGCCTGGACCGGCACTGCGGAAGGGGCGGTGGCTGCTCTGGAGCAGCAGCTGCACGCGATTATCGGCCAGCAGATGGTGGCCGATGTGCCGATTGGCGCGTTTCTTTCCGGCGGTATCGATTCCAGCACTGTGGTAGCGCTGATGCAGGCGCAAAGCTCACGGCCGATCCAGACTTTTGCTGTCGGTTTTGCTGAGTCCTCCTTCAACGAGGCTGGCTACGCCAAGGCTGTCGCTCGTCATCTAGGCACGGATCATTCCGAGCTTTACGTATCCTCCGAAGATGTGCTGGGCGTGATTCCGCGGCTGCCCCAAGTCTACGATGAGCCCTTCGCCGACCCTTCTCAGATTCCTATGTTGTTGGCCAGCCAAATGGCCCGCAGACAGGCAGCGGTGGTGTTGTCCGGTGACGGTGGCGATGAGTTATTCGCCGGCTACAACCGCTATCTGTGGACCAACAAGCTCTGGGCCCAGCGCCATGCGACGCCCCGGCTATTGCGACTTGTCGCCGCCGCGGTTCTGGCCGCTGTGCCGGCGGCACGGCTGGATCGCTTGTTCAGCCGCCTGCAGCGGCTGCTGCCGATCGCTGTGCTGCAGCAGCCCAACCTGGGTAGCAAGTTGCATAAGCTGGCCGCTGCGCTGCGCACGGAAAACGTTACCGAGCTCTACCGCATGCTCGTGTCTTATTGGCAGGAGCCGAGCAGGCTGGTGCCGGGAGCGGCCGAGCCGCTGATCGACATCCGCGCTGACAATACCCTGGCGGGCGCGAAGACGCTGATTGACGATCTAATGTACTGGGACCTCATCGGCTATCTGCCCGGCGACGGTTTGGTCAAGGTCGATCGGGCCGCTATGAGTGTCGGTCTGGAGGTGCGGTTGCCACTGCTCGATCAGCGGCTTGTAGAGTTCGCTTGGCGCATTCCAGCCGATCTCAAGCTGCGGCAAGGGCAGGGGAAATGGCTGCTACGCCAAGTCGCTTACCGCCACATCCCTGCGGAGATGTTGGAGCGGCCGAAGATGGGTTTTTCTCCGCCCATTGCTAATTGGCTGCGCGGACCGTTGCGGGAGTGGGGCGAGGAGTTACTGGCGGCAGAGCGCCTTGCCGATCAAGGACTGCTGGAGCCGGGGATCATCCGAGAGTGTTGGCAGGCGCATCAAGCCGGGTATCGGGACGCAGCGCTGCCGCTATGGAGCGTGCTTATGTTCCAAGCGTGGTATGACGAGCAGCAGCAGCGCTCCTCGCCGATCTTGGCCGGCTGGATAGAGAGCGGCGACAAGCGGGCGGAGTTTGCCGGCGACGGCGCCACACCGCCCAGTTAAACGATTGTGATTATTAAAGACGGCTTGACTGATAACAGCAAAGAGCTGGCTCACTTGGGAGCAGCCAATGCTGCAACCAAGTTCTGAGCGAGACACTAGCCGCCAAGCTCAGTGAGTTGTACTGCCCGCTGTCACGTCGGCTGGTGGTATTTGGCAGAAGTTCGTCTTCGATTTTGGCGCTGATCACTGCTTGGCAGCGGCGGCGGGTTAGACGAAGAGGGTAAGCAGATAGGTACAGGTCTGCACCCTTGGTTCACGTAGACGAAACCCCGGCCTGAGGCACTACCGGCAAATCTGCCTTCGGCAAGACAGTATCGTGCACATAGGCGTACCATCGACCTCGAAGCAGTGGCAAGTCGGGTTGATAACGATAGACATGGCCGTAGGCCGTCCAGCCGGTCCGCTGGGCCCAGCGACGGGCAGCGACATTGCGCTCGTGGATATGGGTGATCAACCAGCGCTTACCCTTTTCTGCCGCCAATCTATACATTGCCAGTGCGAACGGGCCAGCAGCCCCGCCTGGATAGCGCATGCCGGCCGGCAGTGTCAGGAGGCTCTCGACCTGACCGCAGTCCTGAGTCAGCGGCGGATACATGCCTGACCAATCCGGCAGATTCTGCAGCAGCGGATTGTCGTGGTGGCAGAACAGCCACTGCAGACACAGAGGCTTGTCGTCTCGTACCCAGACATAGCCGCCGCGCAGGCCATGCCGCCAGAGCTTGATGGAAGTACGGGCCTGGGGTAGGTCGCGCCAGGGAGGGTGGGAGAGACTGTCGATGAACGCTGCTGTCATCGGTGTCAGTTCGGCGGGAGTTGTTACGCTACAGGCCGTATAGGGAGCCAGATCGATCCGGTAGCGGATCCAGACCTGGCAATCCAGCCGCCGCAGCAGCACCACGTTGCCGAGGCTGCCCAGTTGGCGGGCATACCTTGCCGCTCTCGGAGAAACCCGGGCATGGCGGCGGTTGGTGCAAAGCCAGGCCGTGCTCAGCTCATCTGCCGGCGTACTTGCTAGCGGTGATAAAAGTGCGTTCTTCATAGCCGCCCTGCGTGTGCCATGCGCTTTGATGCTTGCCTGAGCCCGCTCCTGTAACTACTGAGAAACAGTTCGTTAATCTCCTCGAGTTGCCTCGGTCGCTGCTTGCGACAGGATTGGATACAGACGCAGATACCCCTCCAGCATCAGGTCAAGGGAAAACAGCGCCGCCGCCCGCTGGCGGGCGGCCCGGCCGAGTTGCTGGCGCAGGGCGGTATCGAGCGCCAGCGTTTGCAGGTGTTCTCGTAAACCCTGGTCGTCACCGGGTTCGACCAGAAAGCCGGTTAAGCCGTCGATGACCAACTCGGGATTGCCGCCGACGGCAGTGACCACAGCCGGTAAGCCGGCGCTCATCGCTTCCAAGACGCTGCAGGACAAGCCCTCCGTATCTGAGGCCAGAGCGAATAGATCGCTGACTGCCAGCAGCTCTGGAATATCGTTGCGCTGTCCCAGGAAGCGTACTTGTGCGGCTACTCCCAGCTCGGTTGCCAACAGCTCGAGTTGCTCACGCAATGGGCCATCGCCAACGATCAGCAGTCGTGCGGACAGGCCCGGATCAAGGCGGCTGAAAGCGCGTAATAACAGATGGTGATTTTTAAGGCCTGCCAGTCGACCGACACAGGTGATTACTACGTCCGAGTCGCTCAGGCCGAGTGCTTCGCGCAGCCCGGTCGTGTTTGGAGCCGACATGCTGCGTATGCCATTGTAGATGGTTCGCAGGGCCTGCTTGCCGAAGTAGGCACGCTGCCGGTAGAAGTTTTCCATATCTCTGGAGACGCACACCAAACGGGTACCAAGCAGTGCCGCCACTTGCAGCAGGCGGATGCGGGCCGGGCGCTCAGCGACCACATAAACATCGTGCAAGGTGCCGACATGCGGTATCCCCGCCAGCAGGCAGGCAGGCGCGGCTGCTGTGATCGGGCCATAGAGGTGCGAGTGCAGCACGTCGATGTTCTGCTGTTGGAGGAAACGGCGGAATTGCAGCGCAAACTGAGGCAGCGTCGTGAAGGATTTGTACTGTCGCCAGCTAGGTACGATTTGCTGCTCTATACCATAGTGGCGCGCCCGCTCCTCCAGGTAGCTGCTGCCGAAGTGCAGCAGCACCGGTTCGAGCGCCCGCGCCTGTAGCTGTCGGCACAGGTCTAACGCAATTGTTTCGGCACCGCCGGCGGATTCGGTGTCGATGAACTGTCCTACCCGCATCCGTTATTGCTCCTGCTCCCATGCCGCAACTGTGGTTGGCGTCCTTTGCAGACTGTCATAGAGCCGGCAGTACTGGCGTGCCATCTGTCGAGCCGAGAACTGCTGCTCGATCCTGGCGGCGGCTGCCCTGCCGAGATTCAGCCGCAAGTCCGGCGAGGCTGCCAGCCGGGCCAGCGCCGCCGCCAGCGCAGGTGCATCAGCCGGCGGGGTCAACAGTCCGCTGGTGCCATCTTGGATCGCTTTTTCCACATCGCCGACCCGGCTTGCCACCGCTGACCGTCCTGCCGCCATGGCCTCTAGCAGCGCCATCGGCAAGCCCTCGATCAGCGATGGCAGCAGGAAGATATCGAAGGCTTGCATTACGTTCGCGATATCGCTGCGTCGACCGCAGAAGAGAACGTGTTGGTCTAAATTCTGACGTGTTACCGCTGCTTGCAGTGCCGACAACTCAGGCCCGTCCCCGACGATTACCAGGAGCAGTTGCGGAAACCTTGACCGCAGTTGCGCAATGGCATCGAGTGCGTAGGCGTGGCCCTTTTCTATGCTGAGCTGGCTGACCATGCCTACCGCAAGCCGCTCTGGAGGAATGCCTAAGCTGGCTCGCAGCGCCTCCCGTTCGGCGTCGCCTGACAGCCTGCGATAGGGCGTCGTATCAATGCCGTTGGCGATCCTGGTGATCTTGTGTGCCGGCACGCCGGCAGCGCGCAGCTCTTGCCGGATGGGTTCAGAGACAGCGACCACATGATCGAAGTACCGGATAAGCCTGGCGTCTAGCCAGCAATAAAAGCGCAGCGCGCGCGAGGTCCGCTTCCACAAGTGGTTGGTGGCGATCTTCGGTAGGCCGCGGGCGGCAAACAACCCGTAGAAGTTTTCCTTATAGCCGTGGCAGTGCAAGAGCCCCGCTTGTTGGTTGCGTAACAGTTGGCCGAGGCGGCGGAAAACGGCCGGATCAAACCGCCCACGGCAGCGCAGTATTTCTGCCTGGATGCCGGCCTCACGCGCCAGCTTCACCAGCTCCGGCTCAGGATCGTGCTCGCCCTGCAGCGCCACTATTATCGACTCGTAGCCAAACTCCGCAGTCCTGCGGGAAAGCTCTAGCACTACCTTTTCTGCACCAAGCATGGCGTCCGAGCCACGCAGGTGAACAACCCGCTTAAACATAAAGCGACAACGCCCTGTGCTGTGTTCTTGCTTGCAAACTGGCCCAGGTAGAACAGGTCGCACAATTTATGCGCTCCAGCTAACGGCTGCACCTTGCTACCGGGCTTGACGGTTCGCATTAAGTCTCGCCGTCCCCATCTGATATGGGCAACGGACACAATAAGCAAAAGGTTCGATGCGACATGAAAGCCTTGTTCTGGATCGGCCTGTTTGGCGCTTTGTACAGCTATTTTCTTTATCCGCTGCTGCTTCTGCTGGTATCACGCAAGCGGCCGTTACCTCCTGAGCCAGTGGCGTTGCCGCGGCTGAGCATGATCATTGCTGCTCATAACGAAGCGCATCGGATTCGCGACAAGCTGGAGAATTGCCTCGACCTCGATTATCCGGCCGAGCAACTGGAGATTCTGGTTGCTTCCGACGCTTCGAGCGATGGCACGGACGAGATCGTGACGAGCTATGCCAGTCGCGGGGTGCGCTTGGTGCGAGCAACCGAGCGGCGGGGGAAGGAATGGGCACAGCTGCTGGCGGTGCAGGCCGCGGCCGGCGAGATTCTGGTGTTCTCGGACGTCGCCACCATGCTGGCACCGGAGGCGCTACGCCGGCTGGCGGCCGACTTTGCCGATCCGCGCGTTGGTGCGGTTTCCAGCGAGGATCGCTTCGTCGCTCCCGACGGCCGTATCGTCGGCGAAGGCCTGTATGTCCGCTATGAGATGTGGTTGCGCCGGCTGGAGTCAGGTGTCGGTGGCGTAGTCGGCCTGAGTGGATCTTTCTTTGCAGCTCGCCGCGAAGTTTGTGAGGACTGGGATGTAC
>DASULL010000315.1:0-3179 GCA_036278215.1 Gammaproteobacteria bacterium
TCCCGACTGCCCGGCAACGGTGATGGTGGCGTCGTTGCCTATCACCTGCGCCGCCACCATTGCCGCCGCTTCCGGGATCACCGGGTTTACCTTGCCTGGCATGATGCTGCTACCAGGCTGCAGCGCCGGCAGGACGATCTCACCCAGCCCGGCCAGCGGCCCGCTGTTCATCCAGCGCAGATCGTTGCTGATCTTCATCAAACTGACGGCCACGGTTTTCAACTGGCCGGACAGCTCGACCGCCGCATCCTGGCTGCTCAGGCTCTCGAAGTAATCAGGACTTGGCTCTAGAGCGGTACCGCAGCGCACGCTCAAAAGCTGTGCTACCCGGCTGCCGAACTCGGGATGAGCATTGATGCCGGTTCCGACTGCGGTGCCGCCAATAGCCAATCGTCGCATCCGCACCAGCGCATCTTCGATGCGGGCCCGCCCATTGCGGATCTGCTGCGCCCAGCCGCCCAATTCCTGGCCGAAGGTAACGGGCATCGCATCCATTAAATGAGTGCGGCCTGTTTTGGTCAGCCCAGCAAGCTCCTGCGCCCGCTGCCCGATCGCCTCCTCCAGCAACTGCAGCGCCGGCAGCAGCCGCTCCTCACAGCTCAGCACAGCGCTGAGGTGAATGGCGGTCGGAATCACGTCGTTACTGCTCTGCCCCATGTTGACGTGATCGTTCGGGTGCACCTCGCTGCCAAACCTCACGCTGGCGAGGCGCGCGATTACCTCGTTAGCGTTCATATTGCTGCTGGTGCCGGATCCTGTTTGGAATACGTCGATCGGGAACTGGGCATCGTGCTTGCCGTCGGCGACCTCTGCCGCCGCCGCGGCGATGGCGGCGGCAAGCTCCTTGTCCAAACCAGCGAGGTCGCGGTTAGCTTCGGCGGCGACCGCCTTGATCAGCCCTAGTGCCCGGATGAAGGCGCGCGGCATCCGCAGGCCACTGATCGGGAAATTGTCGACAGCGCGCTGGGTCTGGGCGCCATACAGGGCATCCGCCGGCACGTGCAGTTCACCCATGCTGTCGTGCTCGCTACGAAATCGCTGCTCAGTCATACCCGTCCTCCGCCGCTTCCATTCAGAAAAACATAGCCCAAAACAGCCGCCGGGTGCGCCTTGCGCCGGCAAGCGGTAGAATTAGCGACTTTCGCCCGCCACCCACTTTTCAACGGTAGTTTCAGCCATGGAGCTTTCCCGCCTCAGTGCGATTTCCCCTATCGACGGCCGCTACGGCAACCAGACCGCTGCGCTGCAGCCTCTGTTCAGTGAATACGGCCTGATCCGTCATCGCCTGCTGGTCGAAGTCCGCTGGCTGCAGATCCTGGCCGCGCATCCGCAGATTCCTGAACTGCCAGAGCTTAGCGCCGACGCGGTGCGCTATCTGGAAAGCATCGTCGAGAACTTCGACACCACTGCCGCCGGCCGGGTCAAGGAAATCGAGCGCACCACGAACCACGACGTGAAGGCGGTCGAGTACTTCCTCAAGGAACAGCTGGCCGGGCACCCAGAGCTGGCGCCGCTGACCGAGTTCACCCACTTCGCCTGCACTTCGGAAGACATCAACAACCTCTCGCACGGGCTGATGCTCAAGCGCGCGCGCGACGAGGTGCTGCTGCCGCTGCTGGATGAGATCATCGCGCATCTGCGCGGCCTGGCACACCAGCATGCGGATGCAGCCATGCTCTCCCGCACCCACGGTCAGCCGGCCTCCCCTACTACCATGGGCAAGGAGATCGCCAACGTCGTCTATCGCCTGCAACGGCAGCGGCAGCAGATCGCCGCCATCGAGATCCTCGGCAAGATCAACGGCGCGGTCGGCAACTACAACGCCCACCTCAGCGCTTATCCGGACCTCGACTGGCCAAGTCTGGCCCGGCAAATGGTCGAGGGGCTGGGGCTGACCTGGAACCCGTACACCACCCAGATCGAGCCGCACGATTACATCGCCGAGCTGTTTGACGCGGTTGCCCGCCTCAACACAATCCTGATCGACTTCGCCCGCGACGTCTGGGGCTACATCTCCCTGGGCTACTTCAAGCAACGGACGGTCGCCGGCGAAGTCGGCTCGTCGACCATGCCGCACAAGGTCAATCCGATCGACTTCGAGAACGCCGAAGGCAACCTCGGGCTCGCCAATGCGGTCCTGCAACATCTTGCCGACAAGCTGCCCATTTCCCGCTGGCAGCGCGACCTGACCGACTCGACGGTGCTGCGCAACCTGGGCCTCGGCCTGGCACACTGCCTAGTGGCCTACCGGTCGCTGCTGAAGGGTCTCAGCAAGCTCGACCTCGACAGCGAGCGGCTACGGCAAGATCTGGATGCCAACTGGGAAGTGCTGGCCGAGGCAATCCAGACCGTCATGCGCCGCTATGGCGTGCCGGAGCCGTATGAGCGCCTGAAAGAACTCACCCGTGGTCGGCGTATCGACCAAGCAGCACTAACAGCCTTCGTTGAAGGCCTGGAATTGCCGGAGCAGGCCAAGCGCGAGCTAATCGCCCTGACCCCCTGGACTTATACCGGCAATGCAGCAGCCCAGGCTAAGGAAATCTAGGCGAGTCGCCGAAAGAGATATCGAGCAAACGTCAGCAAGGGCTCTACGGAAGGAGTGCGGTGGTGCCAGAGGGCGTAGGCAACACACAGCCGGAGCAGATACGGGTCGAGGGTCTGGACGCGCTGCGTGCTGCCGTGGTCGAGGTCGCGGCAGGCGCGCGGCGTGAGCTGCAGATTCTCAGCTCCGATCTGCAGGCTGCGCTGTACGATCAGCAGCCGTTTCTGGACGCGATCCGGCGGCTGGTCACATCCGGCCGGCGGCCGACGATCCGGATTCTGGTGCTGGATGTTGCCACCGCTGTCACTTCCGGTCATCGCCTGATAGAGTTGGCGCGGCAATTGTCGAGTTTCATCGAGATCCGCCGGCTGGACCCGGATGATGCCGACGTGGCGGAGACCTTCCTACTGGCGGACCGGCTGACTTTCATCCAGCAGCCGGTTGCCGCGAGCGGCCGTGCCGCTATCCTGGCCACGCGGGCACCGCTCGAAGGACGCGAGCTGGCGCGCCGTTTCGAGGAATTGTGGCAACGGGCTTTACCCGACCCGAACCTACGGCGGCTCTGGTTATGAAATTCTTCCGTATCCTGCTCTCTCTGGCGCTGCTGGCCACTGCGGTTGCGGCGGCGGCGACCATC
>DASULL010000316.1:0-5301 GCA_036278215.1 Gammaproteobacteria bacterium
GCCAGCAGATCGTCGAGCAGCGTTTCCGCCAGATAGGCGCGGTTCGAATAGAGCGCGTTCAGGATGTCCCGGGCGTTGAACTTGCCGTCGGCACCCGCTGGTGGAACCGTGGACAGCCCTGGATTGGTCGGTTGCGTCAGCATGGTCAGCCCCATGCGGGTACGGTCGCTAAGCTGAGTCCCGGTCGGGCCGAACAGAGGCGAGAAGCCGCTAAGCAGCGCTCGCGGATTGGTCGCCCAATAGCTGTCGTTGGAGTTCTGCACGAAATCGCTGCGCTGCAGCTGGGGCGATTGCGCGAACGGCACCCTGCCCTGGCAACTGCCCTCCACCCAGTCATCGCGGGAACTGCTGCCGTCGAGCACGGTAAGACCGCTCTGCGCTATCGTCCCTCTGAACGGATCCGCCGCCAGCGCCGCCAGGGCTTCTCGCGAGAGGTTCGGAACCGCGCTGGCGTCCAGATACAATGCATTGCCCCGGTCATCAGCGTAAATCGTGTTGACCCAGAGAACCGTGCCGCACTCGCCGAAAGCGGACCTGAATTGGCGAATGTTACGGGATCGGGCCATGTCCAGCCATTGGTCGACCGACCTGCGGGCCGTCAACGCGTTGGCATCCCGATAAGTAAACGCCACCGGATTTCCCCTGGCATCGGCACCGCCCCATGCTGGAAAAGCGCTGTTCACTTTATCGGCGGCAAGCATCGGCCCGTATTCGGAGTAATAGAACCTCCTCTGGAGCGTGATCGGCTGCCCGACGCCATAATCGACCTCGACCTGGATAAGCCTGGAGGTGATCGGAACTTCTCTACCGTCTTTGATGTAGGTGAGGTTGTCGCCTGCTTTTAGCGTCAATTGATACAGAGTAAAGCGCTGCGAAGTGGTCACCGTGTGGGTCCAGGCGAGATTCTCGTTGAAGCCGATTTGTGGAAGCACGAAACCGATCAGGCCGGCGCCGTTGAAATTCAGCACATTGGGGACAGTGATGTGAGCCTGGTAAAAGCGGCGAGCGCCGGTGTAAGGGAAATGCGGATTGGCCAGCAGTGCCCCCCTGCCGCTTTCGGTCATTTCCGCGCCTATGCCCCAGCCGTTGCTGGCCATGGGCGGATTAGCCAATTCCACTTTGATCGATGCCGGCTCGATCTGCGCTAGAAAACCCTCGGCCGTGCCCGCCTCCTGCATGGTTAACAGCGCCGGCAACGGCGACGGATCTTCTCCGGGAGGCAGCGCCAGGAAAGTTGCCCCGCTGGCGAACTGGACGCCACTGGCATAGCGGGAAACCAAGCCATAATACGCGTACAGCTCTTCTGGAGAGATTTTTCGGACCCACGGCTGATTGGCGCACTGCGGCGGTAAGACGCTCGGTTCGGTCTCGTCGATGTAGCGGTTGTAGCCGGCGACAAATCCGCTAATCAAGGCGCGGCTAGCCGGCGACAAAGTCTGATATTCGGCCTGCGCCATCTCCAGTAGACCTAGAGCTTTGTAACTGAAGTCGCTGATGATGTTGGCATTATCCTCGCCTGGCCCATAAAACCTGGCCCGCTCACCACGGGCTTTCAGAATCTGATCGGCGATGATGCAAACATTATCCTGAGCCTGCACATAGCCGGCGCCGTAACCGGCGGACTCCAGTGTATTCGCGGTAATGTGGGGAACTCCGCCGGTTGTCCGCCGAATCTGCGCCCGCAGGACGCCGCCAGGCTCGGCGATAACGCCATCGGCGAGCGGCGGCAGTCGTCCGGAGCCAGCCGAACTGCCATTGTCATCGTCGTCGGAACAGGCAACCAGGGTTCCCAGCAGCAGTGCGGCTAGCAGCGCAGCGGTGTTTCGAAGCGGCCGTCGATCATGCAGCATCGCGTTTCTCCTTTTTCGGCACCCCGCCGCGAGAACCGCGGCTGACACACCCGGAAATTACGGAAAATACGAAAGGCCGACTCACTCAAGCAGCCGGATAACCGCCGCGATCTTCGCGTAGCGGCGACAGCCGTCGAAGAAAGCCCAGGCAAAGCTAATTTACCAAGACTTTCTAATAAGAGAGTGGATAGTAATTACTGGGAGCTGGAGATCGCCGCCACAAGCGGCCGCTTATTTTGTGGACTGTGAATTTTTACGCTGATGCCGAAAACACCGCGGAACCGCTCGGCAATAGCTGCAACTGCTCGCGCCAGATCTGGGCAGACAGCCAAGGGCAGGATGATTTCGCCAGGGGAAATAAAGATATCGGCTTTTTGAGCGTCTTTCGCCGCGACTAGTTCACTTTACGGAAGGTCAAATTGATCCGGTGCTCGCCAATTAAAGGATGCTGATTCTCCTTGAGCGGCAGCACGCCATGGTAGCGCAGCCGGGCCGGTCCGCCCCAGACTACGACATCGCCATGCTCCAGCGGCACACGCATGGCTTTGTCGCTGCGTTGCAACCCGCCGAACAGAAATACTGCCGGTATACCGAGCGATACGGAAACTATCGGCGCACTGAAGTCGCGCTCGTTCTTATCCTGGTGCAGTGACAACCGCGTGCCGGGAGCATAGCGATTGATGAGGCAGGCGTCCGGCTTGAACCCGGCGAAACCCGCTGCCGCTGCGGCACTTTGCGCCAGTTCGCTGAACAAGCTTGGCATAGGCGGCCAAGGCTTGCCGCTCTCCGGATCGATCGGGTCGTAACGATAGCCCCGGCGATCGGCTACCCAGCCATACCGGCCGCAGTTGCTCATTGCCACCGACATGCGAAAGCCGCCCGGGGTAACCATGTGGCGAAAAGGAGCTCTGTCGGTGATCTGCCGCAGCATCGCAAGGACAGCCGCTGCCTCACGCGCCGCGAAGCGGCGCAGCACCACCGCGCCAGGGCCGAGCTCCTCACGCCAGTGCCGATCCTGCTCAAGCTCGCCGAACAAATCTGGAACCATGGGCATGCTCAAGCGGCATCGTGAAAAATAACGCCGACCGTGTGCCGCCGACCCGAGCGTAGCCGGCTGACGCCATGACGCATGTTGACCCGGTACATGCCACGCGCACCCTGCACCGGCCGATGATGGACGGCAAAAACGACAGCATCGCCCTGCCTGAGTGGCACCACTTCTGGCCGCGACTGCATGCGTGGCCGTTGCTCGGTCAACACGAACTCGCCGCCGGTGAAATCCCTGCCCGGTTCGGACAGCAGGATAGCAACCTGTAGCGGGAAGACATGCTCGCCATACAGGTCCTGATGCAGGCAGTTGTAATCGCCGGTGGTGTATTGCAGCAACAACGGCGTGGGCCGGCACTGCCCCGCCTCCTGGCAACGCGCAAGGAACTCGGCGTGCCGCTGCGGATAGCGCACAGCGATTCCCATGGCTGCGTTCCAGCGATTGGCGATCGGCAGCAGCTGCGGGTAGAGCGCGGCTCGCAGCGCCGCCACCAGCCCGGGCAACGGATAGCGGAAATACTTGTACTCGCCGCGGCCAAAACCGTGCCGGCCCATCACAACCCGGCTGCGGAACAAATCATCCAATGGATAAAGCCGTGCCAGCGCCCAGCATTCCTCTGGCGTCACCAGTCCTGCCAGCGTTGCGTAGCCTTGCTCGTCGAGATCGCTCGCCAGCCGTCCCCAGTCGAATGCTCGCACCCGCTCCTCGACTGACCCGCCTGCCGCCGCAGGCGCAGAGATTTCTTCGCTCGTCGCCATCATCTCTGCGCCTCCTTGTCCAACAGCGCCCGCTTGCGCTCCACGCCCCAGCGATAGCCGGACAGGCTGCCGTCACTGCGGACCACGCGGTGGCAGGGAATGGCGACCGCCAGAGCGTTAGCGCCACAAGCCTGGGCCACGGCCCGCACCGCGCTGGGGCAGCCGATGCGCTTGGCGATTTCGGTATAGCTGGCAGTTTTGCCTGCCGGGATCTCGCGCAAAGCCTGCCAGACTCGCTGTTGAAACGCCGTTCCGCGCACATCCAGCGGTAAATCCAAACCGATTTTCGGCGCCTCGACGAAGCCCACCACCGTAGCGACCAGCCGCTCGAAGTCGCTGTCGCCTCCGATCAGATTGGCATGGGGAAACCGGTCTTGCAGATCGCGCACCAACGCCTCCGGATCGTCGCCCAGTAGAATGGCGCAGACGCCTCGCTGGCTTTGCGCCACCAGAATCGCTCCTAGCGAACATTCGCCGATGGCGAAACGAATATCGGTATTGGCGCCGCCGGCACGATAGCTGGTCGGAGTCATACCCAAAACCTCGCTTGATCGCTCGTAGAAGCGGCTATTGGAATTGTAGCCGGCGTCGAATATGGCGGCGGTGACGGTGCCGCCGCGGCCGAGTTCCTCGCGTACCCGCTGCTCGCGCTGCGCGGCCGCATAGGCTCGCGGCGTCAGCCCGGTAACCTGTTTGAACACCCGGTGGAAGTGATAGCTGCTCAGTCCGACCCGTTCCGCCAGTTCCGCTAAACGCGGCATGGTTTCCGCTGCCTCGATCAGCCGGCAGGCTTGCGTCACCTTGGCTGCGTACTCCTCCAACAGCGACGGTTGATCCGGCTTACAACGCTTGCAAGGCCGGAAGCCCGCCGCCTCGGCTGCCTCGGGCGAGGCATAGAACACTACATTCGCCGGCTGCGCCAGCCGCGCCGCGCAGGAAGGCCGGCAATAAACACCGGTGCTCTTGACCGCATAACAGAACGTGCCGTCCGCCTCACGGCTACGGGCGACGACAGCCGCCCAGCGGGGATCGCTTGCCGTTGCCGCCGCCTGCTGCGCCTTGTTCGCTGCTGCGCTCATACTGTGCTCCTTCCAAGGGTCCATCCAACGGCTGGAAAACTATCAGCCGCTTTAGACCCCCGCACTCCCGGTCTTGCTCTCAAATCCGGTGGCGGAAAAGTTCACCACAGAGACGCAGAGGACACAGAGGAAGAGGAGAAAAGAATTCGCCACAAAGGCACGAAGCACACGAAGGAAGAAGTCCTATCTTTGTGCTCCTTGATTCGGCCTGCGGCCTCTCCCTGCGGGCGGCTGCGCCGTCCACCCGGCTACGCCGGTTGTCGTGCTCTTTGTGCCTTTGTGGTTATTTCCAGTTCTTTCTCTGTGTCTCCGTGGTTAATCCCCCAACACCGCTTCCAGCTTCACCGCGCAGACCTTGAATTCCGGAATCTTGGCCAGCGGATCAAGGCTCGGGTCGGTCAACAGGTTGGCTGCCGCCTCGCGGAAGTGCATGGGGATGAAAATGGTATTCCGCGCTACTGCAGTGGTCGGCAGCGCCTTCAGCCGTACACTGCCACGCCGCGAACTGACCTGCACCAGCGCCCCGGCGCTCAGCCCCAGCTGTTCAGCGTCAGCCGGATGTATTT
>DASULL010000317.1:0-4495 GCA_036278215.1 Gammaproteobacteria bacterium
GGTCTTGATGCCGTGCGCCTGCATCACCTGCTGCGCTAGCCGGAACTCCGGGTACAGGTACTGCGCCTCGGGCCGATCATCCACAATCGCTACCGATTCCGGGCGCCCCTCGCCACGCTGGCGTTGCCACTCGCGCTCGAACATGCGCACCACGGCGTCTTCAAACGCCTCGAGCTGCGCCCGCGTGCGAGGCGCGCGAACGGTTTCCGGGCAGCAGGCCGACTGTGCGCGTGCCAGTAGGGTGTTGATGAAGGCGCCACCGGCGTTGGTGTTCACCTCGATCAGTCGGGGACCGCTGGCAGTCAAATGAAAGTCGTAACCCATGAGGGCACCGATCGGTCCCGGGTTGAAACTGGCGGTTGCCGATGCCCAACCGAGTACAGCCTGGCGGTAACCGGGTAGTCGCGCCGCCGCCTCGATAGACTGAACAACCCAATGCATGCGCTCGACGTCCGCCTGCAGCACGAACAGGGGCGCCTCAGCAAACAGATGTCGATGTTCGTCGGTGAGCAGGTGCTCCAGCTCGGCTTCGTCGAGTTGGTCGCGCAGGCTTCGCTCGAGCACGGCACGATCCAGCGTCAGGCAGAAGCATTGCTGATTCAGTCGCGCCGCCGGTCCACACGGCGTCATATTATCCGGTGCCTGCATGATCCCTGTTCCGCTGGATTGGTTTCGGTCAGTAAAAAGTCACTTTGCCGCTGCATTACGCTGTTGCTGATATTCGCGCATCCGCTCCGGCCAGCGACTTTTGATATAGGCCAGCACTGCCCAGATCTGCTCATCGCTCAGAACGCCGTTGAAGGCCGGCATGTCGCTGACCCAGTCCGCTGGGGCAAAGGGTTTGACCCCGTACTTAGTCATTTCGAAAAGTAACTGGTCCGGGTGGTGCCAGGTGTGGCCGCTCTCATCATGCGGCGGCGCCGGCAGAGCGCCGGAGGGCCCGCGCGTTCGCCAATCCGGCTGCCCCTCCAGCTCGCGGCCGTGGCAGCTCGCGCAGTACTGCTGGTAAATCTCTTTTCCCTGCGCCACCAGTTCCGGATTGGTGTAATCCGCTCGGCTGCGTCCGCCGGTTCCCCAGGGCATGAGGAATGCGGCGGCGAGCGCGACGAGCACGAGGGTTATTGCGATGCTAATCTTGCGAGGTTTGGTCACTGCTGGGTCCTTTGTCTGGAGAACTGATCCCACATCGAGGTGCCGGCGCTCAGCGCTCCAGATCCGCCTTACACGCCTCGTACTCGGCTTTGTCGATCTCGCCGCGGGCGTAGCGCTCTTTAAGGATGTCCAGCGGAGTCGTCTCGCGCGAGGCGCGGCCTTCGCCGACCAGCAGCCGCATCAGCAGCCAGATCCCGCCGATCACCAGGACCCAGAAGGCGAGCATGTGCAGGACGCCGAACACTCCCCAGCCCCAGCCGTGGTCACCCATAAATCCGCTCATGTGATTCCACATATCGTGCTCCTTATGCTTGGGTTGGATTGCTGCGGCCGAGCAGCTTGGCGTTGATGGCAACGATCACCGTGCTGGCTGACATCAAGACGGCGCCTACGGCCGGCGTCAGCAGAATGCCGGCGCCGTAGGCCACGCCGGCGGCCAGCGGCATCGCAAAGCCGTTATAGCCGGTGGCCCAACCCAGGTTCTGGAGCATCTTGCGGTAGGTGGCGCGGGAGAGGGCGGTGATGGCGACCACATCGCGCGGATCGGAGCGCACCAGCACGACGTCGGCCGATTCGATGGCGACGTCGGTGCCCGCACCGATTGCAATCCCTAAATCCGATTCCACCAAGGCAGGAGCATCGTTCACGCCATCGCCGACCATGGCGGTGACCAGGCCGCGGCTTTTGACCTCGCGGACTTTCGCCGCCTTCTCGTGCGGCAGCACCTCGGCGAAGTAATCGTCGAGACCGAGTTCCTTGGAAACACTGGCCGCCACTGCGGTGGCGTCGCCGGTGAGCATCATGCATTGCACGCCCATCGCCTTGAGGCGGGCAATCGCCTCAAAGGACTCCGGCCGGATGATGTCGGCCAGGGCGATCGCACCGATGACCTCATCCGCACGCAGCACCAGCACCACCGTTTTGCCGGCGTCGAGCAGCGGCGCCACCCGGGCCTCGTCGTAACGAGAGCCCTGGCGGCGCACGTAGCCGGGACTGACCACGCGGATGCGCACGCCGTCCACCCACGCTTCGGCACCCTCGCCGGTGTAGTTGCGGAAGTCGGTCGGAGGGTTGATGGCGACGCCGCGTTCTTGGGCGGTGGCGACGATGCCCTGGGCGATTGGGTGCTCGGAAGCGCTCTCCAAGGAAGCGGCCAGCCGCAACAGCTCGGTTTCATCCACCGTCGGGGCAAGCGGCAGCAGATCGGAGACGCCGAACCGCCCCTCGGTAAGGGTGCCGGTCTTGTCGAAGATCACCGCCTGGAGGTTGCGGGCGTGCTCGAAGGCGGCACGGTCGCGGATGAGCAGACCATGGCCGGCCGCTTGGCTGGTGCTCACCGACACGACCAGGGGAACCGCCAGGCCCAGTGCGTGCGGGCAGGCAATGACCATCACCGTCACCATGCGTTCCATGGCGAAGGCTAGATCGGCGCCGAGCAGCATCCAGACCACGAAGGTGCCGCCACCGCCCAGCAGCGCGATCCAGGTCAGCCAGTTGGCGGCGCGGTTGGCCAGATCCTGGGTGCGCGAGCGGCTCTCCTGGGCTTGGCGCACCATCTCGATCACCTGCGAGAGGTAGGTGGCATCGCCGGTCTTCTGGATCTCCAGGGTGAGCGCGCCTTCGCCGTTAACCGAACCACCAATGGCTTGGGCACCGGCGGTCTTGGTCACCGGCTTCGACTCGCCGGTGAGCATGGACTCATTGACGCTGCTGCGGCCGTCGATAATGACGCCATCGGTCGGCACTTTCTCACCGGGCTTGACCACCACCCGGTCACCGACCTTGAGTGCACTGATCGGCACATCCTCCAGCTGGCCCTCGGCGTTCAGTCGATGCGCGGTGGTAGGCAGCAGCTTCACCAGCGCTTCCAGCGCGCCGGAGGCGCCCATGATCGAGCGCATCTCCAGCCAGTGGCCTAGCAGCATGACGTCGATCAGGGTCGCCAGTTCCCAGAAGAAATCCATGCCCGGCAGGCCGAAGACGACGGCCAGGGAGTAGAAGTAGGCGGCGCTGATGGCCACGGCGATCAGCGTCATCATGCCCGGCGTGCGCTTGGCAAGCTCGCCCTTCAGCCCCGTCAGAAAGGGCCAGCCGCCGTAGAAGTAGACCACCGAGGAGAGCGCCGCCAGCAGCCAGGTGTCGCCCGGGAAGGCGAGCGTCTCGCGCAGTCCCAGCCAGTGCTGGATCATCGGCGAGAGGGCGATGATGGGCACGGTCAGGACCAGCGAAACCCAGAAGCGCCGGCGGAAGTCGGCGATCATGTGGGCGTGGTCGTGGCCGCCGTGGTCGCCATGCCCGTGTTGCTGGCTTGCCTGCTGCATTGGCGCGGCGGGGACGTGGTGGTTGTGGCCGTCGTGGTTATGGTTGTGTGTGTCTTGGTCCATAAGCGTTATCTCCTCTGCCAACCATCAGGCCCGTCTGTATTGCCGGTGGCGCGGCCCATCATGTCGACGTGATAGTACCCCGGGGACGTTACAGCCGAACCCAGGCTGTCGAACTTTCTGCTTGATTTTTCATGCCCTTGCCCCGTTTGGCGTGATTCATGGGTCGGCAGCCGCCGCCGTGACAGACGTGCTGATCGTGTCACGGCGGCGACGTCCCGGCGCGCGGTTCGCTAGTACCAGAGGCGCAGACCCGCCCGCACAGTCAACTCTTCGGTATCGCCTCCGGCAGCACGGGCCAGACGACCCGTCTCGCCCGGCAGGCGGGTGTAGCCGACGTCGACATAGGGCGCGAACTCGCGCTTGATTTCGTAGCGCACCCGCAGCCCGGCGCTGAGCTCGCTCAAGCCTGCACCCATGCCAAGCTCTGGCACGTCCTGCGCAAACAGCTCGAGATCGAGGTAGGGCTGGGCGATGAGCCGCTGCGTGATCAGCATATCGAGTTCCACCGCGAAGCCCAGGCTGAGGTCGCCATCCTCACTGAGATAGAGCGAGGCGTCGGTATCGAAGCGGTACGGCGCCAAACCCTTGATGCCCAACACGGCGTAGTTAAGCGAAGCGGGCTCGAAGTCGTGGCGCAAACCGACGCGCCAGTCCCAGAACGTGGCGAGATAGCGCCCGTACAGGAGCTGTACCTGAGCATCTTCGAGCTCCCCATCGGTGCGCTCGCCCTGGGAGAGCAGCCACAGCTTCTGGTAGTCGCCCCCCAGCCAGCCTTCCGCATCCCAGCGCAGTTGGCCATCGTTTTCGCCGGTGTAGTCGACCTCAGCTTTCAGGTAGGTGAACAGGTCGTCGTCGGTGAAGTCCATGCTGAGGCCGGCTTCCTGGCGGGCAGAAACCGGTGCGGCGAGCAGCGTCAGTGCCAACAAGGCGGCCTTTATTGCATAGCCGACCAGCTGCTT
>DASULL010000318.1:0-7266 GCA_036278215.1 Gammaproteobacteria bacterium
GCTCAGGATGGGCGCGGACTGCGTCGGCGCGATTCCGCACTTCGAGTGGGCGCGTGAATTCGGCGAGAAGTCCATCCACCGTGTCGTCGAGCTTGCCCTCCAGTACGACAAGCTGATCGACGTGCACTGCGACGAGACCGACGACGCGATGAGCCGCTTCGTCGAGCTGCTCAACGCCCTGGTGATGATGGAGGGCATCGGCACCCGCACCGCCGCCAGCCATACCTGTTCCTTCGGCTCGGCCGACGACGCCTACGCCTTCCGCATGCTGGGGCTGTTCCAGAAATCCGGGATGAACTTCATCGCCAACCCCACCGAGAACGCCTACCTGCAGGGGCGGCAGGATTCCTACCCCAAGCGCCGCGGTCTGACGCGCGTGAAGGAGATGTGGGAGAGCGGCATCAACGTCTGCTTCGGCCAGGACTCCATCAACGACCCGTGGTATCCGGTCGGCAACGGCAACCTGATGAACATCCTCGATAACGGCATACATCTGGCGCAGACCATGTCGTTCGAAGAGCTAGACCGCTGCCTGGACCTGATCACCTACAACGGCGCCAAAACCTTGAACGTGGAAGACCAGTACGGCATCGAAGCCGGCAAGCCGGCCAACTTCCTGGTGCTGGACGCCCAGACGCCGTTCGAGGCCGTGCGCCAGCGCGCCGACGTGCTGGCCTCGATCCGCCATGGCGAATACCTGTTCAAGCGCCCCGAGCCGAGCTACGAGATCGAGCTCGATGTCTTCAGGAAGACCCGGTAAGACTTATGCCTTTGCCGGGTGGCAGGACAGCACCCCAGCAATCCGGCTTGAAGAAAACAATCCGAAGATTCCGCCAAGGCGGCGTGACTTACAGCAACGAGTCTCCGGAGTAGCCGGGGCGGTTCACTTCTAGTTTTCTCGAGGATAGGAGCCATTGTTACTTAGCCACCTTCCGCTACGAAACACATGGAAACTCGGAGAAACGAGCATGCGGATCGCCAAAGAGAACGTGGACATCAAGATGGAGATTCCAGGGGTCGTGATCCGTCAGCAAACGGATTTCGGCGACGCAACTGGATACGGAAAGATCAGCTGCGAGTTCTTCAGTCTCTCTGCGGGCGTCGATACCACCCCGCTGTTTCAGGGACTGGAAGGGAATTTGTGCCAGTGTCCCCACTGGGGCTTTGTCTTGCGCGGCCAGATCACGACGACCGATGCGGACGGCATGCAGGAGACGGTCAACGCGAATGATCTGTTTTACTGGCCACCCGGGCACAACGTAAAGGTCAACGCTGACGCGGAGATCATCATGTTCAGCCCTCAGCGCGAGCACAGCCATGTCATCGACCACATGATCGAGAAAGTGAAAAGCTAAGCCCGAGTGTGGACTTGGGCACCGCGCTCTCACCTACGAGTCGCAACACCCTCGCGACGCCGGATAGCCCCCAAACCGGTGTCGAGCACATCGTGCCGGCCCCCGGGGGTGCCCGCCAGTCACCCGACCATGGCGGAAGGTCTAGGTGCGCTGTTTTCGAACCTGCCGTCTACAACGAGCCGATAGTGGACCGCCGAGGCGTAGTCGGATGACGCGACGGCCTGCGGCAGCGAACCGGATTTGCTCCATACGGCCTCAATCGAAGCTCCCGGCAGCGCAGCGTGGGCTGCTGCCTAGCAGGAACGTCGCGGATCCCGCGCCGCGTTGCCTGCTCTAGAAGCCTAACGACAACACGGGGCAAGATACGAGATCTCTGAATCCAACAAATTCTGGGTTCTGAGACTTAGCTCTATTCCCAGCGGGAGCTGACAGCAGCTGGGCTGGTCTGCCGCACACGAACGCATAACAACAACGACGCAGGGCGGGCTGTCCGCCTCGCATTCCAGGGATTCATTCTCAAGAGATATCCGACATGGATGACGCAAGCCCGACCTTGCTTGACCGGCCGACCCGCATCGGCCTGATTCTGCTCGCCCTCGCCCAGGGCTGCGCCCTTTATCTGCTGCATCTGACCATTGATGCAGGTGTCTGGCCGGCCACCGATATGCGCTGGCTGAAGGCCTTGTACACGGTGTTCATTGCGCTGCCGGCGGTTTTTTATCTGGGAGTGGAGCGGCTTGCCGAGCGGCGCAACGGTCTGGTCGCCGTGGTGCTGGGTGTACTGTTGTTCTTCCTGGGCTGGCACCTCGGCTGGGTGGAGAGCGTGGCGGGGGTGGAGCCGTCGGCCAGACACACCTTTGCACCGGCCTTCGTGCTCAGCCTGGGCGTAACGCTGTTCATTCTGATCTTTTTCTTCCGCGCCTGGTCTGCGGCTGGGAGCCTGCGGTTCGACTACGAGCGGCTGCTGACCTTTTCCTGGCAGCAGGCCCTGACGCTTGGAATGCTCGGCCTGTTCGTGGGAGTGTTCTGGCTGCTGCTATGGCTATGGGCCGATCTGTTCAGCGTCATTGGTATCGATGCCTTCAAGGAGCTGTTCTCCAAGCCAATATTCATCTATCCGGTAACGTGGCTGATCGGCGGGTTCGGGCTGGTGCTGATCCGCGAGCGCATCCGCCTGATCGCTACCGTGCAGCTAATGTGCGAGGTGCTAACCAAGGCACTGCTGCCGCTGGCGGCGGTGATCGTGGTGCTGTTCCTCGGCGCGCTGCCGCTGACCGGGCTGCAGCCGATCTGGAATACCGGCAGAGCTGCACTGCTGATGCTGTTGCTGACAGTGGTGCTGCTGTTCTTCTTCAACGCGGTGCTGAGCGGCGATCCGGAACGGCCGCCGTATCCGGTCATCGTGCGGCGGCTGGTGTTCCTAACCATCATGCTGCTGCCGGCGAGCGTGCTGCTGGCAGCCTGGGCGCTGTGGCTGCGAATTGAACAGTACGGCCTGACACTGGACCGGCTGTGGGCGGCGGTCATGCTGCTGCTGATCGCAGCTTACGCCTTCAGTTACGCGGTGCTGCTGCTGTGGCAGCGGGACCGCGCGCTTTGGTCGATTCAGACGGTGAATCGCCGGCTGGCGTTGGTGGTCGTGGCAGTACTGCTCGCCGTAAATACACCGGTGGCGGACCCGCGCGCCTGGGCGGCGAACGATCAGGTTGTGCGCTTGCTGAGAGGCAAGGTCGACAGCGAGGACTTCGACTACGTTTATCTGCGCTTCTCGCTCGGTGCGTACGGCGACCGCGCGCTGCGGCGGATCGCACAAAGCGATTTGGCGCAGGACAATCCGGCGGTCGCCAAGCGCGTCGCTGACGTGCTGAAGATGGAGAACCGTCGCGGCGAGCCAGTAGTTGATAAGACCGACATGGTCGCGGTGGCGTCCGCATTCATGGTCGAACCCGCCGGGGCAGCGATACCCGAGCTGCTGCTGCGCAAAGTGGTCGACAGCGAATCGCATTGCCTGAGAAGGTCGAATTCTTGCCGAGCGGTCAGGCTCCCGGCCTCGGATGGCGGCGCAGACTGGATGTTCATGAATGGGGGCCGTAGCGCCTATGTCTACGGCAAAGCCTATGCGTTGCGTGAGGGGACGTGGTTGCACATGGGCGATGTGGGTAGCGCCGGCTGCGACGATTCAGCGAGAGGCGAGGTCGGGCGCGTTGCCATGCGGCGGGTGCCTGGGCCGTTCCTGGTGTACAGCGATGGCCGGTGTTTCTACTCGGTGACGCCGAAGCGTGCTTACCTGCTGCAGCTTACCGGAGCCGACGGAGGCGTGGCGGAGTAGGTGCTGGGGAGGGTGTTGTCCAAGGAGTGGGCAGTCTCCCCGAACCATATTTTCTGTAGAAGCTGAACCCGACAGGTCGCTGTCCTCATGCAACATCCAGCCAGTAAGGGGGGCCGACGACAAGGGCTCGGTGCGCCACGAATTTCGGATCCGTCTCGAGCGAGAAGGGCGCAGCACGATCGATGAGATCGTCGCCAGCGCCCGCGAGGTGCCTTGGGCGCTGAATGTGCTGCAGCTGCTGTGGACGGCCGGACCGGTCGTGTATCTGGCCCTGCAGGGCAGCCATTACCTGGGTTTGGCACCGCTGCGCCGCTGCGCAATATCGTCTTTTTTGCGGCGTACACCTTCTTACTGGGCATTATCGGTCTGCTGGCCAGGTTTGCTGCGGGGCAGGTGCGTGACCGCCAGCAACGGACGGCCCGGCGCCACCTTACCCGAGCGCTGGACCTGCTGCCTGATCTGATGTTCTCGGTCAGGGACATCGGGCTTGCCGAGATGCTCCCCGAGGCCCGTCGCCGGGAAGCAGCGCGGGTGCTGCTGCAGAAGGCTGATCTCGGCCCCAGCGGCGTGGCGCTGGCGGTTCACGAGCTCACCGGCGACCGGGTGCTCGCCGATGTGGCGATGCGCATCGACATGTTTCGGCGCCTGGGTATGCAATCGCGGGTGCAGGATCTGGTCGATGAGGCTGCTGATCGCCGGGCGGCGGTGCTATACGGCGACGCGCCGCGCTGGCGGCGTCTGATCCAGAATGCGGAACGGGCGCTGGAAAGGCCTACGCGTCCTCGTGGGGAAGTCCTCGGGAACAGCAGGGACAAGAGTTAGAAGTAATAGCCGATGTTGAGGTTAACGCGCTGCTCACGGTCATCGGAGTTGTCGATCATGGTGCCGCCGATGAAGGGCTGGTTCTTAGCGGAAACGAAATCCAAATAGGCGAGCACCGGGCCGGCTTCCATGAATACGCCCAGGATGTTCATGATGGTGTCTGCCGTGCCGTCGGACTTGTCGGTCACCAGGCTGTTGTCGGAATAGAAATTCAAAGCCGAAATCGGCCCCCAACTCACCGGCAGCCGGTAGGCGAGGTTGGCGGTGTAGGTGACGGCGTCGGCCGGAATGCCGTAGGCGGCGCTGAAAGCGCCCAGGACCAACTGATCGGCGCCGCTGTTCAGATCGTACTCATACTTGGTGACCTGCAGCTGCACGTTCCAGCGACCGTAGTTGCCATTCAGGTGAGACGCGAAAGCCGTATAGCTGCCGACATAGCGCCTGCCGTCGTGGAGCCGGCCGCCCAGGGCGGAAAGGCCGATCTGGGTGGCGGCACCGGTGCCGGCGCCGAAGGTGTAGGCGGCGCGGCCGGCCAGGGTGTTGGTTTCGCCGATGGCGCTGTTGTTGACGTCGGAAAGATCTGCGGCGACCACGTCGAAGGAATAGCGGTCCAGCCCGGAGCCTACGCCGCCGCGCTCGTCGTTCTTGAAGAATGCCACCCGGACGTCCCAGGGCTCCGCCAACCAGGAGAGCTTGATCCCGGCGTCGTAGTCGTCTTCCAGCCCCAGGTAGTAGTTGCTGCTGAAGAAGAAGCCGTGCGAGTTGAAGGGCAGGTTGCCGAACGGCACCTGGGTGATACCGGCCTCGCCGCGCAGCGTATCGGTGAAGTCGTAGCCCACCCAGGCGTGGTGGATGACCTGCATGAAATCGTAATAGCGCCATTCGGCCGAGAGGATAATATTGCTCAGGCTGCCGTCGAAATTGAGACGGAAGGTGTCCAGATCGATATCGCCGCCGCGGCTCTTGTTGCCGTCGTCAAAGCCCTCGTAGCTGTACTGGAAGCGCACGGCGCCGCCAACGTGTATGTCGCTCTCCTGAGCCAAGGTCAGAGTCGGAGAACCGGCCAAGGCTGCGGCAACGGCGAGTTGAGCGGAACACCTGAAAAAGGGCTTGATCATATTGTTCTCCTTATCAGGGAACGCCGTGGCTTATGCCAGCGCATATCTTGATCACGAGACCGGAAGATCCGCTTGCCTAGTGCCTCAGCTCCAGGAAATGCATGTGCCTATCGTATCGGCTTGGCACGTCGCCAATGCTCTGCTCCTTGCTGTATGCGGCGATGTCGTAGCTTTGCTTGCCTTTGCTCAGATTCGCCTCGGGCGATAGTTGAACCTGAACTGAGGAGGCGTAGTTCGACACTTCATGGTTCTGCAGGCATGCCTGGTAAAGAAAGCCCCGCCCGTTCTCGGATGAAGCGACGGGTCGACATGTTCTTCCGCCACTGCCGGTGGCAGCAAGCCTGACCAGCCCTCACATACCAGAGTTATGAGTACCCTCGGCCTCAGTGTTTCAACATGGAAGCGCGGAGCGAGGGGCCGGCCGATTCGCGGCTGGCTATTGATGCTGCAGCCAAAATTGCCAGTAATCGAAACAATCGCCGCCCCTGCGAGGCGTACTCAAATGGAGGTCCGCCTCCCATCCGCACCGTCCGCTCACACACTTTCGGACAATATGCTGCCATTGTCTTCATGACTCCGTTTTCTGAAGAGTTGGAGTGCCCGGAGAAATTCAGAACGGTTCAACGAAGCTCCCCATTCGGCAGTGGAAACCGTGTGGAACCGGCTGAGCAAAAAATTCCCTCAACGACCATGCCTTAGGTGTTGACGCTCTTGGCCGGCGGCCATAGCTAGCTGGTTGCTATAGATCTCTCCAGCGGAGGCTAGGTACGGTCAGTTTTTCCCTAAGCCCGCGTCCCAGTGTGTCGGGCTTCGTGGCATCAAGATCGACCGGAAAGGAGGAAAGCCGATATGGCTGCCACCTATGACTTGACACGCCCAAGAGCGATTCACCCGCTTCATGCCGTCTTCCTTGCCGGGACCATCCCGCTGTTCCTGGGCGCTCTACTCAGTGATATCGCTTACGCGCGGACGTACGAGATCCAGTGGAACAACTTCGCCTCGTGGCTGCTCGCTGGCGGCCTCGTGTTCGGTGCCGTCGCACTGCTCTTCGCGCTTGTTGGCCTGTTCCAGCCCAATCGGCGGGGAGGGCGCTACGCGGTGTATTTCCTCCTCCTGCTGGTTACCTGGGTACTGGGCTTTATCGATGCGCTGATTCATGCCAGGGACGCGTGGGCAAGCATGCCTACCGGCCTGGTTCTATCGGTAATCGTGACCGTGCTTGCTTGCGTGGCGACATGGATCGGCTTTTCCAGCCCTCGCACGGGAGTCACGCCATGAAACGTTCAAACCTGCTTTCCATTGTCGCTTTTGTCGTCGCCTCGGCGCTGCTGACTGCCTGTGGCAACGAGTCGGAGCCGCTCCAGTACGGCGCCAATCCGCAGCTCCCGAAGGCGCAACGCGGGCTGCTACCCAGCATGAACATTGCGAAACCTGCGGAGTGGGGCGACCGGCGGCCGACCGTGCCGGAAGGCTATACCATCGCGGCCATCGCCACCGATCTCAACATCCCCCGGCAGACCCTGGTGCTTCCCAATGGCGACATCCTGGTGGCCGAAGGCCGGGGCGGCAATGCGCCGAACCTCAAGCCCAAGGATGTGGTTGCCGGCTATATCAAGGCTAAGGGGACAACCTCGGTCAAGAG
>DASULL010000319.1:0-6229 GCA_036278215.1 Gammaproteobacteria bacterium
CAGCTGCCGCAGCGAGTCTTCGATAAGGTCTTCGCCGCCGAGATGATTGACGGTGACGTACTTCTGGTCGGCCTGCAGAAAGCGGACGTCGTCGATAGGGATCAGCTCGAGATCGCCACGCCGCCGGCAGAGCAGGTGCTGGCGGCGGCCGTCGCTGACCGTCTGCTGCAGCGCCTTGAGCTGAGCGCGGTTGAGGCGGCGGGCTTTCTGCAGCGCCTCGCTCAAGCGCTCGCGGCGCACCGGCTTGAGCAGATAGTCGACCGCTTCGGCATCGAAGGCCGCCAAGGCATGATCGCCGAAGGCGGTAACAAAGATGATGGCCGGCGGCTCGGCGATCCGGTTGATGCGGGCAGCGGCTTCCAGGCCGTCGCCGCCGGGCATGCGGATATCCAGTAGCACCACGTCCGGCTTGAGGCGTTCGCAGGCGGCGACGGCATCGGCACCGGTAGCAGCCTCGCCGACCAGCTCGTGCCCGCCCACGGCTTGCACCAGTCCCGCCAGCCGCTGGCGGGCGGGCGCTTCGTCATCGACGATGAGTATCTTCATGCTCAGGCGTCCAATACGGCAAAGCGAGATCGACCCGATATTCTTTGTCGTCTAGCGTTGTTGTAAGGCCGGCCCGCTTACCGAGGGCGAGCACCAGCCGCTCTCTGATGTTGGCCTGCGCCATACCGAAGCCTTGCCGGTGGCTGCCGGCGATCGCCACCGCAGGCGCCGGATTGGCGATGCTGAGGTAGAGCATGCCGCCGTCGCGGCGACCCTGGATACGGATCAAGCCAGGCTCCACCCGCGGCTCGATCCCATAGTAGACGGCGTTTTCCAACAGCGGCTGCAGAGTCAGCGGTGGCAGCAAGGCATCCTGCGGCAGCGCATCGGTATCCCACTGCACCAGCAGGCGGGCATCCAGCCGCAGTCTCTCCATGCGCAGATAGCCCTCCGCCAACGCCAGCTCATCGCGCAACGGCACCAGCTGACCGCTGCGGGCGAGGCTGGCGCGGAACAGATCGGCCAGATCTTCGACCGCGGCTTCCGCTTTGCCGGGAGCACTGGCGATCATCGAGGCGATGGTGTTGAGGCTGTTGAACAGGAAGTGCGGCCGGATCCGCGCCTGTAGCGCATCCACCCGGGCGCCGGTTTCGCTTTCCAGCCGCCGCTTCCACTCATGGACCACGTAAAGGTAGCGCAACACCAGAGCTGCGACGATGGCGGCGATGATGATCGCCCGCGGCACGAAGTCGTGCTTGATTTCGACTAGACCAGCCTCGCCCAGCAGGCGATAGGCGGTCTCGCAGATCACTGCCGTGGTTGCCAGTATCAACAAGTAGCTGATTACCGCTGCGGCCACGTTGGAGGCTAGCGCCAACCAGCGGCGGGCGATGCACAGCAGGGCCGCGCTGGTAAGCAGTATCCACTGCACCAGCAACGAGGTCAGGCTGAGGGATTGCCAGAAATCGCTGGTCGGCGCCGCCAGCACCAACACGAAAGCCAGCAGCTGGCCCGTCAACACCAGCACGAAGACGGTACCGACGTAGCAGAAGTCCGGTAAAAACAGATCATTGCCGCGCAACTGCGGTTCTCCTTATAGAGGCTTAAGTGTCCCTGGAGAAACCACGCCGCGCAAGAATGCTGTTGCTATACTGTGCGCCCCGCAGAATTTGCCCATGGAGAGCCGGATGCGCGAGAACACCTCCAGTCAGTTGTGGACAGGCCGCTTCAGCGAAGCGACCGACAAGTTCGTCGAGCAGTTCACCGCCTCCGAGCATTTCGATCGCCGCCTGTACCGCCACGATATCCAGGGCTCCATGGCTCATGCCCGCATGCTGCACAACATCGGCGTGCTGACGGCAGCGGAACTGGCAGCCATCCTCGGCGGTTTGCAGGCGATCCTGGCCGACATCGAGCGCGGCGACTTCGCTTGGCTGCCCGAGCTCGAAGACGTGCACATGAACATCGAGAAGCGGCTGACCGACCGCATTGGCGATGCCGGCAAGAAGCTGCACACGGCCCGCTCGCGCAACGATCAAGTCGCCACCGACGTGCGGCTGTTCCTGCGCGACGCCATCGACCTGATCACGGTCGAGCTGGTGCGCTTCCAGCGCGGCCTGGTGGAGCTGGCCGACAAGCAGGCCGGCACCATCATGCCCGGCTTCACCCACATGCAGGTGGCGCAGCCGATCACCTTCGGCCACCACATGCTGGCTTGGTACGAGATGCTGGTGCGCGATCAGGAGCGGCTGGCGGATTGCCGCAAGCGGGTCAACGTGATGCCGCTCGGCTCGGCGGCGCTGGCCGGCACCAGCTTCCCGATCGACCGCGAGTTCACCGCCCGCGAGCTCGGCTTCGAGCGGCCGACCCGCAACTCGCTGGACGCCGTTTCCGATCGCGACTTCGCCATCGAGTTCGTGTCGGCCTGCGCGCTCATCATGGTGCATCTGTCGCGCATGGCCGAAGAGATGATCCTCTGGGCCTCGCCCATCCTCGGTTTCATCGAGCTGCCGGACCGCTACTGCACCGGCTCCAGCATCATGCCGCAGAAGAAAAACCCGGACGTGGCCGAGCTGGTGCGCGGCAAATCGGCGCGGGTGCACGGCCACCTCACCGCGCTGCTGACTCTGATGAAGGGCCAGCCGCTGGCCTACAACCGCGATAACCAGGAAGACAAGGAACCGCTGTTCGACACCATCGACACCGTGCGCGATTCGCTGCACGCTTTCGCCGACATGGTGCCGAACATGCAGGTGCACGCCAGCCGCATGTTCGAGGCGGCCCGCAAGGGCTTCGCCACGGCCACCGATCTGGCCGACTATCTGGTCCGCAAGGACGTGCCGTTCCGCGATGCGCACGAGATCGTCGGCAAGGCGGTGCGCTACGGCGTGGAGCAGGGCAAGGATCTCAGCGACATGACGCTGGAGGAGCTGCGACAGTTCTCCGATAGCATCGGCGAGGATGTTTTCGCGGTGCTGACCCTGGAAGGCTCGGTCGCGGCCCGCAACCACTTCGGCGGTACCGCGCCGGCTCAGGTGCGGGCCCAGGTCGCCGCCGCCCGCGAGCGACTAGCGACCTACAGCTGAGCGCTGGCCACGCCGCCTCTGCAGCGGCGGCGGTTTGCTTTAGATCAAGGCAAACCGCCGCTGGCGCTGGCAGGCTGGCGGCATGAAGGCGAAACTCTCGAAATCCTCTCTTCCCCTGGTTTATTCCTGCTCGGGCTGCTCCAGCGCAGCGCAGCTCACCAACTGGCTGGCGCTTCGGCTGGATCGGCTGGGCGTGGCCGAGATGTCCTGCATCGCCGGGGTCGGTGGCGGCGTGCCAGGACTGGTGCGTACGGCCAAATCCGGTCGTCCCATCATTGCCCTGGACGGCTGCCAGCTGCAGTGCGCCCGCCACTGCTTGGCCCGGGAAAACCTGCAGCCGGATCTGCATATCGATCTGAGCCAGCACGGAATCAAGAAAAAACTGCACCAGGACTTCGATCCCGCCGTTGCCGAGCCACTGCTGCGCGAGCTGCAAGAGCAGATAACAGCGGCCTTCGCCAGAACCGCAACGACCGGATAGACTGAGCTCCTTTTACGAGGAGGTCCTGCCATGTCGCGCATCTTTGACGACAACTCTCAGGCCATCGGCGCAACGCCGCTGGTACGCCTGCACCGACTGAGCCAAGGCCGGGTATTGGCCAAAATCGAGGGCCGCAACCCCGCCAACTCGGTCAAGGACCGGATTGGCGCGAACATGATCTGGGAGGCGGAAAAAGCCGGCCTGCTTGGTCCTGGCAAGGAAATCATCGAGCCGACCAGCGGCAACACCGGCATCGCGCTCGCCTTCGTCGCCGCGGCGCGCGGTTATCCGATTACTTTGACCATGCCGGCCAGTATGAGCCTGGAGCGGCGCAAGCTACTGAAGGCCTTGGGCGCCAAGCTGGTGCTCACCGAGCCGGCCAAGGGCATGCGGGGGGCGGTCGACAAGGCCGAGGAACTGCGGGCCGCCGAGCCGGATCGCTATGTCCTGCTACAGCAGTTCGATAACCCCGCCAATCCGGCGATCCATGAAACCACCACCGGCCCGGAGATCTGGAACGACACCGACGGGGCGGTCGATGTCGTGGTCGCCGGCGTGGGCACCGGCGGCACCATCACCGGCGTCTCCCGTCACATCAAGCACACTCGCGGCAAAGCCATTGTCAGCGTGGCGGTAGAGCCGGCCGAGTCGCCCATCATCAGCCAGCATCTTGCTGGCCAGGAGCTCAAGCCGGGGCCGCACAAAATTCAGGGGATAGGCGCCAACTTCATTCCGAAGAACCTGGATCTGTCGGTCGTGGACCGAGTCGAGCAGGTCAACGGCGACGATGCCATCGACATGGCGCGCCGGCTGATGCAGGAAGAAGGCATCCTCGCCGGCATCTCTGGCGGCGCGGCGGTCACTGCAGCACTGCGAATCGCGGCGGAACCGGCCTATGCCGACAAAACCATCGTCGTGGTACTACCGGACTCGGGCGAGCGCTACCTGTCGACTCCGCTGTTCGCCGGCATGTTCGGCGAGCTGGAAACGGTGCAGTAGAGAAGAACTCACCACCAAGACACCAAGGACACGAAGAGACACAAAGGAAAAATCCTTGTCTTTGTGTTCCTTTGTGGACTTTCTGCCTTTGTGGTTACTTCCCCTCACATCAGCCGCTCGCGCACGAACCAGGCGCGCCGGCCGCCGAAGTCGAACTGCAGCCGGCCATCGCTTTCCAGCAGGAAACGCGCCGCCGCAGCATGCGCTCCGGCCGGATACGCTGTGTGCAGCAGCGAACCCTCAATCCGGTACTCCAGCTCGAACATGGCCTGCCGGCCTTCCAGGGTGATGGTGTAGATCAGTTCGCCGTCGAGCCGGAAGTCCATGCGGGTGTCCGGCAGGATCTCCAGACCGGCCTCGGCCCACTGCAACCGCCAGCAGCCCAGCAGCCAGTCGGGCGGCGCATCGCCGGATGAAATTGGCGCCATGGGGTGTTTCCTCGATCAGGGCTATTGGCGTGACAGCCAGACGACCAAGCCCTGGGTGTTGAGCGCGATGTCGATCGTCAGAAATTGCGCGGCCTCGTCGGCCGACATCGGGCAGTTGTGGGCGGCGAGGCGGGCGAGCAAGTGCTCGCGCATGCCTTCGGCGATAGCAGCGGCCGGGCTGTCCGTCGTTCGGGCGCGCCGGGCGATGGCCACATAGGCGTCGACGTCGGCATGCAGGTCAGCGGCCAGCCGCGGCAGGTCGTCGACCCGACTGTAGTGGGTCAGATAGGCGGCTGTCGGCGCATAGCTCATCAGGCGGTCGATGGAGACATGCATGGCCTCAGGGTCGAACTGCACCGGCGTGCTGGTGACGAAGATAAAGCGGCCTCGATCCGAAGTCAGCTCCCGGTAGGAAATGCCGAAGGTATCGCCGGTGAACACGCTGTTGGCAGCATGATCGACGATGCAATAGTGATGGGCGGCATGACCCGGTGTATGCAGGAACAGCAGCGGGCTGCTGCCCAGGGTCAGCTCCTCGCCGTCGCCGATCTCGATGACCCGCTCCGCCGCCACCGGCACGATCTCACCGAACATGGCGCGAAACGCCTCCTCGCCATAGACGGCCATGGAGCCAGCAATCAGCTGATCCGGCTGGATCAGGTGACGGGCACCGCGGGGGTGCACCACCAGCCGGGCGTTCGGCAAAGCTTGCAGCAGCATCCCGGCGCCACCGGCGTGGTCGAGGTGGACATGGGTGACCAGCACGTAGTCGACTTGGTCGCGGGCGATGCCTTTCTGCTCCAGCGTTGCCAGCAGATGCGGCACCGAGCTGTTGACGCCGGTGTCGACGAAAGCAGCCCGGCCATCCCGCACGATCAGATGACTGGCATCCAGGTAGGGACGGACGTAATCAGTGTCGATCGCGGTGATGCCGTGATCGTAGTCTTCATAGCGCGGTTGCAGCATGAGCAGGCCCTCTGGTTGCGATCTCCCAGTCTAGCTCGGACAGGGCGATCAGACGGGCAGGTGCCGGCAGGGCCGCCTCCCGCCGGCATCACCCGAGCTTGCTCAAGCGCGGCGACGAATGGCGGCCGGTGCCACTTCCTCGGAGTCGGCGTCCATGTGCGGCTTCGCCGGCAAAATGACGATCTCCCCGGTCTTCTCCGGGTAGCGGCCGACCTTGTCGGCGTAGAACGCCCGGATACGCTGCATGTCGACGTCGATATCACCACAGGGATGAAACGGTACGC
>DASULL010000320.1:0-3079 GCA_036278215.1 Gammaproteobacteria bacterium
GCGCTTCGCGCTGGCCGGTTTGCTCGGCACGCAGGCCGCCGACCTCGGCGACCTGTTCGGCGGCAACAGCGAAACCCGGCTGTTGGCGCTCGGCGTCGACTGGACCTTCCTGCAAGTCGGCCAGATCCGCGCTCGCATCGCTGCCACCAATGCCGATGTCGACGCCAGCGTCGCCCGCCACCGGCAGGCCGTACTCGGCGCCCTGGAGGAAACCGAAACCGCCCTCATCCGCTACGGCCGCGCTCAGCGCGAACGCGCCCACCTGCAGGCCGCCGCCGTCGCGGCGGCGGAAGCCTCGCGGCTGGCGCGCCGGCGCTATGAGCTCGGTGTGGTCGACTTCCTCCAGGTGATCGACGCCGAGCGCGCCCAGTTGGAGATCGAGGACCGCCTCGCCGTCAGCCACACCCGCACCGCCACCCAACTGGTCGCCCTGTACAAAGCGCGTGCCGGCGGCTGGCCGGAGCGGACTGGCGCAGAGGTGGCGGGCCGGCCAGAGCCACTGCCGGCGGCTGCTGCGGCAGTCCGCGCTTCCGGCCCCGCCATCCTCTGAGGGCTGGACGGCGAAATCGTCAGGCTATGTTCAGACTAAGAGCTCCTAGCAAAAGCCGACGAACGCTAGCGCGCCACCGCCTGAGCGGCGGTTTAGCCAGCCGCCTTGGGCGGTGGCGGCCTTGCCGGCCGGTTGTCGGGCCTGAAGGCCTTTATGCCCTTTGGGCACTCCCATAGGGTGCCAACCTTGAAGGGCTGCACCCTGTAGGAGGGGCTTCAGCCCCGAGACGGCCGCGAGAAGCGGCCGAAGGGTTTGCTGCCACGGCCACGGCTCATTGTGCCGGCCTTGCCGGCCGGCTCTCGCGGCTAAAGCCGCTCCCACAGGAGAAGGCTCTGCCAGCCGCTGAGATTAGCACCCTGTAGGAGGCCCTTTAGCCCCGAGATGGCCGCGCTAGCGGCCATAAAGCCGGCAACGCCAACCCAGCGGGGCTGGGTTTAAGGCCAAGCGCGCTTAGCACCCGCCAGGGTTTTATTAATGGCTCTAAGTAAGGAGTGATCATGAGACGTTTAGTCGCTGCCGCAATCTTCATGTTTTCCTCGCAGGTGTATGCGCTCGATTGGCAGGACAGTCCGCAAATCAGCCAGATTTTCAAGGACGCTGGCGTTGCCGGCACCTTTGTTGTGTACGACGTCGGCGCCCAGCGCCTGGTGGGGCACGATCAGGCGCGGGCCAAGGCTCGGTTCGTTCCCGCATCGACGTTCAAGATCCCCAACACGCTGATCGGCCTCAGCACAGGTGTGGTGCAAAGCGCGGATGAAGTCCTTCCCTACGGCGGCAAGCCCCAGCCTTTCAAAGCGTGGGAGAGAGACATGAGTCTGCGCGAGGCCATCAGTGCCTCCAACGTCCCGATCTACCAGGAACTGGCGCGCCGGGTGGGGTTGGAGCGGATGCAAGAGCACGTGACCCGGCTCGACTACGGAAACCGGGACATCGGCGCCACCGTGGATAAGTTCTGGCTGGTCGGGCCACTGGAAATTAGTGCTGTCGAACAAACGCAGTTCCTGGCCCTGCTCGCCGAGCAAGCTCTGGCCTTTCCTGAGGAAGCCCAAAGAGGCGTGGCTGAAATTATTCGGCTCGAGCAGCGGGAAAATCTCACGCTCTATGGCAAAACCGGCTGGGAGAATGCACCGGAACCCGGTATAGGATGGTGGGTCGGCTGGGTACGAAAAGACGGTTCTGTCTATCCCTTCGCACTGAACATCGATATTCGGCAGGCATCGGATGCCAGTCAGCGTGTTGAGCTGGGCAGAGCCAGCCTCAAGGCGCTAGGCCTGCTTTAGGAAAAAGCACGACGACCAATAAGCAGAGCCGCAACCGGCGACTGCCTTGCGGCTCTGACGTCCAGCTAGCTGTGCCGGCTGGACAGCCCCCACGTTGAACGTCAGGCCCGCATAAGGAGGCAGTGCAGTGAACAAGGTCAACCTGCAGGAAAAGCTTGCGCTCTTCTCCGAGCACTGGAGTCCGCGCATCGTCGGTGAGCTCAATGGTCAGCAGGTGAAGCTGGCGAAGCTGAAGGGGGAGTTCGTCTGGCATCACCATGAGCACGAAGATGAACTCTTTCTCGTCATCAAAGGTACGCTGCTCATGCGGCTGCGCGAGGGCGATGTCGTCATCCAGGAAGGCGAGTTCTTCATTGTGCCGCGGGGCGTTGAGCACCAGCCGGTGGCAGAAGATGAGGTGCATGTCCTGCTGTTCGAGCCGGCCGCCACGCTGAATACCGGCAACGTGCGCAACGAACGAACGGTGGAGCATCTCCAGCGAGCGTAGGCAGCAGCGGCGATGCGCCGGTGTAAGACTTTGAGTCTTCCCCACCAGCATTGAACACCTGCCTAGGTGAGGAGGTGCCCAATGCTGGTGCCGAAAAAGGCCTGCGGAGGATCTACCGCGACAGCAGCGGCACTCCAGGTCTATGGGGAAGATTTGTATGTGATCCGGAAGATCGTGCCGTTGGCGTCGTCGCTGACCAGCAGAGCGCCATCCTGGGTGACCGCGATCCCTACCGGCCGGCCCCAGACCTTGTCTTCGTCCAGCACGAAGCCGGTCATGAAGTCTTCATACACGCCGGTTGGTTTGCCGTCTTCCATCAGGGCGCGGATGACTTTGTACCCGGTCCTCTTCTCCCGATTCCAGGAACCATGCATGGTGGCGAAGGCGTCGCCGCGATACTCCTCCGGAAACGCTTCCTTATCGTAGAAGATGAGATCCATGGTGGACGAATGCGCCTGCAGCAAGACATCGGGCACGATGACTTTGCCCCTCAGGTCGGGGCGCTCCCCGGCATGGGCCGGGTCCTCGGTGTTGCCGGTGTAGTACCAGGGCCAGCCGTAGAAGCCGCCCTCCTGCACAGTGGTCAGGAAGTCCGGCACCAGGTTGGCACCGAGGTGGTCGCGCTCGTTCCCCGTGCACCACAAGGTGTCGGTACCCGGCTGCATGGTCATGCCGGAGCAGTTGCGCAGGCCGGTCGCATAGTTGCGGACGGTCTCGCCTTCCGAGTCGAACACGCGCACGACGGCCCGGTTCTCTTCGTCG